>NZ_JBSQYS010000048.1:0-30201 GCF_055140945.1 Sunxiuqinia sp. | reverse complement strand
GGAAAATCATGCAGATGAAAATATCAAAGCTGATGTGGATATCATTAAAGTCAACTTTTATAAACAACACCGGGCAGTTGCTGACGAAGAGAAAAAGAAATTTATAGAAGAGGGTGGTGTCGAAGATGATTTTGAGCCATCAAATGCACTTTATGAAGATGACTTACGGAATTTGATGAAAGAATTCCGTGCCGCCCGGAGCAAGCAACATCGAGAGCTGGAAGATGAAAAAGAGGAAAACCTTCAGCGTAAATATGAAATTATAGACGAAATAAAGAACCTTGTCAATCGCAAGGAGTCCATCAATAAAACCTTTCATGAATTTAGGGAATTGCAACAGGAATGGCGTGAGATTGGTTTAGTGCCGCAGTCGAAGTTGAAAGACTTGTGGGAAAACTACCATCACCATGTTGAAAATTTCTACGATTACATTAAGATCAACCGCGAACTGCGTGATTTGGATCTGAAAAAAAATCTGGAAGCTAAAATTATCCTTTGCGAAAAAGCAGAAGAACTGTTGGTGGAACCTTCTGTGATTAAGGCTTTCAATATTTTGCAAAAATATCATGAGCAATGGCGTGAGATTGGCCCGGTTCCGAGGGAGAAAAAAGAAGAATTGTGGGAGCGTTTCAAAGCTGCTACTTCAAAAATAAACAAAAAACACCAGGCGTATTTCGAAGACCGTAAACAGGATCAAAAGAAAAACCTGGAAGCCAAAACTGTACTTTGCGAAAAAGCAGAGGAAATTGCCAATCAGGAAATTTTGAACCACAAAGATTGGGATAAAAAATCCAGAGAGCTGATTGAATTGCAGAAGGTTTGGCGAACTATTGGTTTCGCACCAAAAAGAGACAATAATCGAATTTATGAGCGCTTCCGCAGCGCTTGCGACAAGTTTTTTGACGCTAAGCGTGAGTTTTATGCCCAAAACAAAGAGCTGCAAATGAATAACCTGCAAATGAAGACGGATTTGTGTGTGCAGGCTGAATCATTGAAAGATAGTACTGATTGGCGTAAAACAACCGAAGAATTTATTCATATTCAGAAAAAGTGGAAAGAAATTGGTCCGGTTCCACGCAAGCATTCTGATGCTATCTGGAAACGTTTTCGAGCTGCCTGCGATTTCTTTTTCGATAATAAATCCAAACATTTTAATCATGTTGATGAAGAGCAGGTTGAAAATTTGAAACTGAAAAAAGATGTAATAGCAGAAGTTGAAGCTTATAAACTGACGAAGGACGAAAATACCGATTTAGCAGTTATTAAAGAGTTTCAACGTCGTTGGACGGATATTGGACATGTGCCATTCAAGGATAAAGATATTGTTCAAAATGAATTTAGAGATGCAATTAATAAGCATTTCGATAGCCTGAAAATTGACGACCATAAGCGTAATTTGCTGAAATTTAAGACAAAAATGTCTAACATTTCGGGGACAACGCGCGGGAATAATAAAATGCGTTACGAGCGCGACAAGTACGTTAGTAAGCTAAAACAGATGGAAAGTGACTTAATCTTGCTAAATAATAACATCGGATTTTTTGCCAATACAAAAAATGCGGAGTCGCTTATTGAAGATGTAAATAAGAAGATAGCCGATACACAGGAAAAAATAGAATTTCTAAAAGAGAAGATACGAATTATCGACTCGATGGAAGATGAAGATTAACTTCAAAATAAAAAGCCCGCTAATTATAGCGGGTTTTTTAATGATTAATCAAATTATAATTGATGGTTTTAAAGCCCAATAATTTTTATTGATTAACTTTGTGCGTTTTTAGGAACTTATAAAAATATACGATTTTGTCAGCAACGAAGTACATCTTTGTCACCGGAGGTGTGACCTCCTCATTAGGAAAAGGAATCTTAGCCAGCTCATTGGCTAAATTATTGCAAGCCAGAGGTTACTCGGTTACCATTCAAAAGTTAGACCCCTACATCAATGTTGATCCCGGAACTCTGAATCCGTACGAACATGGTGAGTGTTTCGTAACGGACGATGGTGCTGAAACAGACTTGGATCTAGGCCATTATGAGCGTTTCTTGAACGTTCCGACCTCACAAGCCAATAATGTAACAACCGGAAGAATTTATCAATCGGTTATCAATAAAGAGCGTCGTGGTGATTACTTGGGAAAAACCGTTCAGATTATTCCTCACATTACTGATGAAATTAAGCGAAAAATAAAATTCCTCGGAAACAAGCGCAACTACGACATCGTTGTTACTGAGATTGGTGGAACTGTTGGCGATATTGAGTCGCTGCCATACATTGAAGCAGTGCGCCAGTTGAAGTGGGAGCTTGGATCGAATGCATTGGTAATTCACTTAACACTGGTGCCATTTTTAGCGGCCTCAGGTGAGTTGAAAACCAAGCCGACACAGCACTCGGTAAAAGCTCTTTTGGAAAATGGAGTTCAGCCTGATGTTTTGGTATTGCGCACTGAACATGACCTTGGAATTGGTATTCGAAAGAAAGTAGCATTATTTTGTAACGTCGATATTGATGCCGTTGTGCAGTCAATTGATGTTCCTACGATCTATGAAGTTCCGAATAAAATGTTGGAAGAAAAGCTTGATTTAACTGTTCTCAAGAAATTGAAGCTTCCTTCGAAAAACGAACCAGATTTAAAAGAATGGAACGAGTTTCTGCGAAAACATAAAAATCCGGAGCAGGAAGTTGAAATAGGGTTGGTTGGAAAGTATGTTGAATTGCAAGATGCTTACAAATCAATTGCTGAAGCTTTGGTACATGCTGGTGCATCTAACCGGGCAAAGGTTAAATTGCGCTGGATTCATTCCGAAGAATTAACTCCGGAAAACGTTGAAGAGCAATTAAAAGATTTGGATGGAGTCATTATTGCTCCAGGTTTCGGACATCGTGGTATTGAAGGGAAGATCAAGGCCACTCAATATGTCAGGGAAAATAACATTCCATTCCTTGGAATCTGCCTTGGGATGCAAATTGCAGTTATCGAGTACGCCCGAAATGTATTAGGCATGACGGGGGCTGATTCAACAGAAATGAATGATAAAACAACTGCCCGGGTTATTGATCTGATGGAGGATCAAAAAGGAATTACAGAAAAAGGTGGAACAATGCGACTTGGCGCTTACGATTGCCATATTATAAATAAACGTTCCAATTTTTATAAAGCTTATGGAAAGACAGATATCCGTGAGCGACATCGTCACCGGTATGAGTTTAACAATGACTATTTGGAAGCTTTCAAGCAGTCGGACATGAAACCAGTTGGTGTTAATCCTGATACTGACCTTGTTGAAGTTATGGAGATTAAAAATCACAAATGGTTTATTGGGGTTCAATTTCACCCGGAGTACAGTAGTACCGTTTTAAAACCGCATCCGCTATTTGTTGCCTTTATCAAAGCAACATTGAAAAAATAAAGAAAAAATATTTATATGGACAGAAATACGGTCATCGGGATTGTTCTTATTTTCACGATCCTGATAGGATTTAGTTACTTGAACAAGCCTTCGGAAGAAGAAATTGCAGCCGCTAAAAGGCGTCAGGATTCCATTGCTCAGGTCGAAGCAATGAGAGCCCAAGAGGCTGAAGCACAAGCAGAAAATGCCAAAGTTCAACAATCATCGCTTCCTGCTTCCGAAAATGGAGAAGCAACGGATTCAACGGCAGTCGCTCAAAATGTGAAAGACCAATTTGGTGCATTTGCTGATGCAGCTATTGGGAATGAAGAATTTATCACCCTGGAGAATAACCTGATGAAAATTCAGATTTCGACTAAAGGTGGTAAAATTTACTCCGTCGAATTAAAAGATTATCAAACGTATGATTCTTTACCGTTGATGTTGTTTGAAGGAGAAGATAATCTCTTCGGATTAAATTTCTTTGCTCAAAACCGGAGCATTCGTACGGATGATTTATACTTTGTTCCTTCGGTAAGTAAAAAGGATATTGTCGTTAGCGGACCCGAAGTTCCGAAAGGAAAAGAAGGACGTGAAAGCTTTAATGAAGAAAATGCTGGTGAAAATCAAACGATTGCCATGCGTTTAGATGCCGGCAACGGTCGCTACATGGAATATCAGTATACCATCGATTATAATTCCTACTTGATCGGGTTTGACGTAAAAACTGTTGGTTTTGATCAGTTGGTGTCTCAAAATACCAACTACCTGAATTTTAACTGGGCTTTTTCAGCTCCTCGTCAGGAACGTAAATCAAAATATGGTGAAGATCGCTATACGACAATTACGTATAAGTATTTTGAGGATGAAGTGGATAAGCTGAGTGCTAGCGAGACGTCAGAAGAAACATTAAAGACCAAAGTAAAGTGGATCAGTTTAAAACAGCTGTTTTTTAACTCATCAATTATCGCTGACACGTCTTTCCCAACAGCAGATGTGAGATTTGAGTATTTGGAAGATGATCCGAAATACCTTGCTAATTTTTATACCGACATTGCTTTACCGTTCGAAAGTAAACCAAATGAGGACTATAGCATGCAGTTCTACTTTGGACCCAATCATTACACAACGCTTAAGCAATACGATATTTCATTGGAGCGCTTGGTTGATCTGGGATATGCAATTGTTCGCCCCGTAAATAAATGGCTAATTATTCCGGTGTTTAACTTCCTGGGGAAATACATCAATAATTTTGGAATCATCATTTTATTGTTGACCATTTTCATCAAGCTTATTGTTTTCCCGTTTACCTATAAATCGTACATTTCGCAAGCAAAAATGCGTTCGTTGAAACCAGAAATTGACGAGTTGGGCGAAAAGTTCGGAAAAGATAAGGCGATGGAAAAGCAACAGGCGACGATGGCCTTGTATAAAAAGGCAGGGGTTAATCCAATGGGAGGATGTTTGCCAATGGTGCTGCAAATGCCGATCTTATTTGCCATGTTCTTTTTCTTCCCAACTTCAATTGAGTTGAGACAAGAAAGTTTCCTTTGGGCAAACGACTTATCGTCTTTCGATTCTATTCTGAAATTACCATTCGAAATTCCGGTATATGGCGATCATGTAAGTTTGTTTTGCTTGTTAATGACCGTAACTACGATTTTTTCAACAAAACTAAACTCTCAGGCAACCAGTAGTCAGGCAATGCCGGGGATGCAGACCATGATGTACATTATGCCACTCATGTTCCTGTTTATCTTGAATAGTTACCCTGCGGGCTTAAGTTATTATTACTTTTTGGCTAACTTAATCACGATTGGTCAAATGTATTTATTCCGCACTCTCATTGACGAGGATAAAATACGGGTTCAACTTCAGGCGAATAAAAAGAAGGCAGGACCGGCTAAGAAATCTAACTTCCAGAAGCGGTTAGAAAAAATGGCAAAAGAAAAGGGAATGCAACTTCCAAAATAATATTTTATAATGCTGTCAGTTTTGGCAGCATTTTTTGTATTTTATCATTCGTAATCAAAATAAACGAATGATGTTTCAATATCAATCTGAAATACAAAAAGTCATTGATGGCGACACTTATGTCATCGATATTGATCTTGGCCTTGGTGTTTGGGTGCGCGGCGAACGAATCAGGCTGTATGGTGTAGATACCCCCGAAGTCTACGGAGTAAAGAGAACCTCCGAAGAATATCAGCTCGGCAAAGCATCCTCCGATTTTGCCAAATCGTTAGTAAAAAAAGGAACTTTGGCAATTGTCGAAACCATTAAGGACGAAAAAGGCAAATATGGTCGTTATTTGGCTGTTTTGTACGTCCGAGTTCCTGAAGATATTTTGGCCGGGCATGATCAAATCCGAGCAATTGCTGATTTCTATTGCCTCAATGATTTGTTGATTGCTAAAGGATTAGCCGTCCCATACATGCTATAAATTAATCCAACTATCGGAATTTATTGTTGGTTCGGATTAATTGGATTGGAATTTGTTAGATGAAAGCAATGATTGCAAAAACTCCGAAGCCTCCTTATTACGCCGTTATTTTTACATCTGTCCGTACACCGGAAGATGAGTCTCGCTATGCAAAAATGGCTAACAAACTGGAAGAACTGGCGAAACAGCAGAACGGTTTTCTGGGAATAGAATCTGTCCGTAATGATTTGGGTATAACTGTGTCTTATTGGAGAGACTTGGATTCAATCAGAAAATGGAAGATACAAGCCGACCATTTGTTTGCTCAGAAGATGGGGCAGGAGAAGTGGTATAAATATTACAAAACCAGAATTGCATTGGTAGAACGGGATTACAACTTTGAAAATTAAATAGTGAATATAACAATGAAGAGAATTATTTTATCGATGGTAATTGGTGCAGGTTTGCTCGCCGGAGCATGTACCAATAAAACCAATGAACAGAAAGAGATTAAAAGTGAAATTGCTCAAAAAGCTGATGAGTTTATTGCTGTAAAATTGACCACTGATTTATCGGTTTTAAGCGAAAAGGAAAAGCAAATGCTGCCTTTTTTGTTTGAGGCTGCTAAAATTATGAATGAAATTTTCTGGATTGAAGCTTTTGGAGATAAAGAAGAAATACTATCCAAAGCAACAAGCCCGGCGATGGAAAAATTCATTAAGGTGAACTATGGTCCGTGGGAACGTTTAAATAATAACGAGCCATTTATTGAAGGTTATGGCATAAAGCCTGCCGGAGCAAATTTCTACCCCAAAGATATGACAAAGACGGAGTTTGAAGCCTGGGATGAACCATCGAAAACGAGTTTGTATACACTCATTCGACGTGACGATGACGGAAGCCTGAAAGCAATTCCTTATCATGATGCATTTAAAGCGAAAATAGAAGAAGCTGTTGTCTATATTCGTCAGGCAGCGGAATTGGCGGAGGATCCGGGTTTGAAAAAATACCTGGAATTACGAGCTGATGCGTTGTTGACAGATGACTATTATGAAAGTGATCTCGCCTGGTTGGATATGAAAGACAACACCATCGATTTTGTAGTTGGTCCTATCGAAAATTACGAGGACCAACTGTATGGTTACAAGGCAGCACATGAAGCTTTTATTTTGGTGAAAGACAAAGAGTGGAGCCAGAAACTGGAGAAATTCGCGGCTTTATTGCCCGACCTTCAGAAAGCCCTGCCAACCAGCGAAGCCAATAAAAGTGAAATGCCTGGCTCCGATTCTGACTTGAATGCCTATGACGTGGTTTATTACGCCGGCGATTGTAATGCCGGAAGTAAAACCATCGCTATCAACTTGCCTAACGACGAGCGGGTGCGTGCCAACAAAGGTAGTCGCAAATTGCAGTTGAAAAATTCGATGAAAGCCAAATTTGATAAAATACTGATGCCAATTACGGATCTGTTAATTGCTGAAGACCAGCGAGGACATGTAAAGTTTGACGCGTTCTTTGAAAATACCATGTTTCACGAGGCGGCACATGGTTTGGGTATGGGGAATACCATCGATGGAAATCAAACTGTTCGTGAAGCTTTAAAAGAAACCTATAGCTCATTGGAAGAAAGTAAAGCTGATATTTTAGGACTTTGGGTTGTTTACAAGCTGACCGAGATGGGCGAGTTTTCCGATAAGGATCTGATGGATAATTTCGTCACCTTTATGGCAGGTATTTTTCGTTCTGTACGCTTTGGAGCCGCTAGCGCTCACGGAAAAGCCAATATGATCCGCTTTTACTATTTTCAGGAGAAAGGTGCTTTTGAGCGTGATGAAGCTACGGGAACTTACCGGGTAAACTTCGAAAAGATGAAGCAGGCAATGATTGATCTTTCAGATTTAGTTTTAACTGTTCAGGCAGAAGGTGATTACGATGCAGCAAAAGCCATGATTGGAGAAAAAGGCTTTATTCGCGATGAGCTACAAAGAGATTTGGAGCGGATCTCAGAAGCCGGTATTCCGGTGGACATTGTATTTAACCAAGGTCCTGAAGCTCTTGGATTGTGATTGGAATGAAAGCATTCAATTAAAAGGGCGATGGAAGTTAACTTCCATCGCCCTTTTTGAGTTCTTGAATTATAAATTGATTCATTTGGTCGTTTCAACTAAACTTCACTTTTCCTTTTTAAACCACATCCGATCACCAACTTGATAATACTCAAGTTCTAATTCCGGATTATTGGCTAATTCTTCTTTGGTGTACGGATAGTGCATCATCAGTAAATCATCACCTTTTTCCCAATTCGCAGGGGTCAGCATTTTTCTTTCATCAGCAGTTTGTAGGGCAACAATAGTACGCTCAATTTCCAAAATATTCCTGCCGATTTCAACTGGATAAAAATTAATTGATCTTACAATATTATTTGGATCGATAATGTAAACACCTCTTATATCATGACTTGTGCTTGTTGGAGCATGAAGCATGCCATACAAAATTGACGCTTTTTTGTTGGAATCCTCAAGTATCGGGAAAAGTATTTGTTGTTGTCCTCTTCCTTTATAATCCAGTTCTTCCAAGTGCGCTTTCCACATATTGTGTTGGGAAACATTGTCGGTAGAAATAACGGCAAATTGGACATTCAAACTTTTTAGGTCATTTTGTAAATAGGCAAGTTCTAAAAGTTCTGATGAGCAAACCGGAGTGAAGTCTTTCGGATGGCTAAACAGGATTTTCCAGCTTTTTTCAAAATCATTTGGAAACGTAAATTCTCCATTAGTCGATTGTGTAGTGAATGATGGAGCCTGGGATCCAATCAAAGGGATTTGCTTATTTTGCGAGTGAAGTGTGCCGACGAAGAAAATGACAATTAATAGGGTATAAATTCTCATGGTGTGTAGTGTTAGTAATAGTGGTTAAATACTGGATAAAAGTTAATATGATATTTGTTTTCAAAAGAGTGTTGTTATTGAAAAGAATAGACCGATAACGGTTCGTTTATTTTCAATAAAAGAAGATAGCGCTAATAGGATCTTTATATCTCATATGTTGACAACGTTGCAAGTGTACGACGATAGTTAATCCGAAGTCAATACGTGATTTCCGCATATTATTGTTAATCAGTAAGTTAACAATAATCTAAGTCAGGCTAAGTAGCTGTTCGTGAGGTTTTTGTGATTCTGTAAGTATCTGAAAATTAGTAGTTCAAAATTTTATCTTTTTTGAAAAAAAAGTAGAATGCAAAACATATTAATAAGATAATGGAATTAGCCAGTCTAATAGTCGGTTGTTTTGATAAAGAATGATTTGATAACTTTATCGATTTATTATTGCCACTTTTCCTTAAAAATGTAATTTTGCGCTAAAAATAAATTAATCATGATTCAACGTATTCAAACACTTTATATACTTATATCAACCAGTTTGATTGGTTTGCTATTTGCATTGCCATTTGCCGAAATTGCAGTGAGCGATAAATTTTACTTGTTTAATATACAAGGGATACTACACAATGGACAAGTCATTGAAAATGGATTACCAATCACAATTTTTACAGGCATTATTTTAGTTCTGCACGTTGCAGCTATTTTTTTGTTCAAAAAGCGTATTCTTCAAATACGAATATTGGTATTCTCCATTCTGTTGATGCTGGGCTTATTTGGTATGTTTTATTTCTTCACCTATTACAGCTTTAAAGGGGCTGATGTTAGCTTTAAAATTGCCGTTGTTTTCCCATTAATAGCTATTATACTCGATTATTTAGCTATCCGAAATATTGGTAAAGATGAAGCATTGGTTCGTTCCATTGACCGGATTCGATAACTGAAGGAACTTATAGTATTAAAAATGGCATCTTCGTTTTGAGGATGCCATTTTTGTTGTATTGAAGTCTTGTTTCCTGTAGATGTTTTCCTGATGTGAAAAAATTGTCATTTATATCTTCTTTTCTGCTGGTCTGGATTTGCAATCCTGGCCTTTAAAATAGTGGGCTTAAAATCCGGAAGGAATGCTGATGGGGTAGAGTAATTGGAAATATATTGACTTGCACATATACACACGCAATAGGTCATCTTTTGGGCTATATGGAAAATACAAACCTTGTCATCCATAGCAGAGTGACAAATTTATGATAGAATAGAACATTACTGGGTAAGTCGTGAAATGACTAATTCTACAAAAAATTAAGTTGTTTTATATTTATTAAATTTGGGAGCTATATGAAGCAACATCACATATCTGTTATCGTTTCGCGTAAGCGATTTGCAAATAATATCAGAACATTAAAAGAATACGTTTACCCGGCGAAGTTGTCGGTGGTAATGAAGGCAGACGCATATGGTCATGGCCTTGCAGGTTTGATAGAAACGGCTATTTCGGCAGGAGCTGACTCGATTGGAATCTCTACCAACCCGGAAGCACATTTGGTGCGTGCCGTGTCGCAAGATTTTCCGTTAATAAGGTTGCGAATGGCCTTGCCTGAAGAACTGGAAGAATCGGTGGCGGAACTGAATATCGAGGAACAGGTTGGAACCTGGGACGCTTCGGAGTACCTTAGTCGTGAAGGAATACGGCGCGGCTTCCCGGTTTCTGTGCACCTTACGCTCGATACGGGAATGGGGCGAGGCGGTTTCGCTTTCAACGAGATCGACACAATTAGGCGAGTCATCGCGTTACCCGGGTTACGCATTGTTGGTGTAATGGCTCATTTTGCCAATGCCGATGCCAGGACAATTGACTATAGCCTTACCCAAATTCAGGAATTTGATCGTTTCGTTGAAGCGTTGGTTTCGGAGTTGCCTGATGACGTTATTCTTCATACTCATAACTCTGCTGCAACGATGCGCTTACCAGACTTGCGGCGCGACATGGTTCGCATCGGCGCTGCTTGCTATGGCGTACGAACATCGCACCATTTTGGTAACCTGCCTGATTTAAAGCCTTGTATGATGGTAAAAACCAGGATTACGCAAGTTCGAAACATCCCGGCAGAAACAAAAATTGGCTACGGAAGCCTTTTCATCACCAAACGACCTTCGCGAATTGCGACAATACCAGTCGGGTTTGGTGAAGGCTATCCACGCGCATTGTTCAATAAGGGTGTTGTATTGATTGAGGGGCATCGATGCCCGGTCGTTGGACGGGTTTCTCTAAATATTACGACCATCGATGTTACAGATCTGCCACACGTCCCAAAATGGGGTGACGAAGTTGTACTGATCGGCGATCAGGAAGATGAATCTGTCACCTTCGAGGAAATGGCCGACAAGTTTCAAAGTGTGCACACGGAGATCAATTTGATGGCTGGAAGCATGAATAAAATCAACTACCAGTAAGTCCTCGATTCCTGATATTGCAAACATGTCTGGTAATTAACACAAACGCTATCCACGCTAGCCGATATTCGCAATCCTCGCTTTTTGAATAATAGATTCAATATTCGGAAGGAATGCTGTTTCAGCCGATGAGGCATTTGGGGCATGAGCTGATTTGTGCCATAGACCGGATTATTAGATAGTCAAAGCGATATGGTACTAACTGAAATGGCACCATCGTACTGAGGATGCCATTTTTAGTATGACGAGTTTCTGTCAAAGTTGCTAACTTTTTCTTCCAGCTTCCTGATGGCTGTTAGTATTGTTTCCATTTCTGGTCGTGCTTCCGGGAATTCCCTGCTGGTATAAGCGTAAAATTGCCAGATTTCCATGATGTTACCAGACTCAACGGTGTAAGGTTTATACTCCGGATTGAGCGATTTTAACAGGATGGTTCCATCTGACTTGACAGTCACCATTTTAAATACAAAGTCCTGTTGTCCTTTAAGAATGACAATGCAGGGCGTATCCGTTTTTAGGGTTGACCAATCGGCCACATACTGTGCGATAATATCACTTCCTTCAGGAACCGGAAGCATGGAATCCCCTGTTGATGGGAAGATCCGAAATGTTCCCTGGTTGGGTAGGTTCGGAACCGAATACTTAGGCAGGGCGGCAATAAACTCAGGATCGTTATAGCCCGCCATGTATCCTGCTTTTGCCTTTATTGGCACATACTCCACATTCTCGTTATTCGACTTGTCTACTGAAATGGCTAGTACTCGCAGGTTACCTCCGCGGATGTAAACATCGTTTCCGGCTTCCAGATCCCGCACCTTCAGTTCACCTAATTTTGAAAGGTCAATTTTCAATAACGTATCAATGCTTATTTTGAAGAATTCAGAGAATTTCAGGTAGTCTTCCGGTTGCGGCGACTTGGTGTTCCCGGCCTCAATGGCAGCAATCTTTGCCCGCGTTAATCCCAGCGTTGATGCAAGTGCTTCCTGGCTTGTTTTCTTTCGTTCCCGAAGGAATTTGATGTTTCCGGCGAAGAAAATTTTTTGTGGATTGTTTTTCATTTGTTATATTTAGAAACAACAAAGTGTTATTAATAATAACAAAATTAGGATTTTTTTTTAATTATGCAAGAGTTAGCCGGGAAAAAGGAAATTATCAAACAATTGAGGGACAGGATACTTTCGATGGAAGGATTCAGTACGGGAAAGGATAGTCAGCAGCTTGATTTTGGACTGGGGAAAATGGATGCGGCATTTCCAGGGGGAACTTTCCCTATTGCTGCAATACATGAGTTTGTGAGTCATACCGAAGCGTGTGCGGCTGCTTCAAATGGTTTCTTGGCGGGCTTGCTGGCTACACTCATGAAAAAAGGAGGCTTTTGCTTGTGGATAAGTACCGAACGTAAATTATTTCCTCCTGCCTTGAAATTCTTTGGCATCGAACCAGAACAGCTTATTTTTATTGATGTCAGGCGGCAAAAAGATGCCCTTTGGGTGATGGAGCAGGGCGTAAAATGCAATGCGTTGACGGCTGTTGTCGCGGAATTGCGGGATATCAGTTTTGCCGACTCCCGCCGATTACAATTGGCTATAGAAGCGAGTCGGGTAACTGGGTTCCTGCACCGACTGCATCCACGTTTCGAGAACACGCTGACATGTGTATCCCGTTGGAGAATCAGACCGCTAGCCAGCCGGGAAAACGATGGTTTGCCAGGAGTGGGCTTTTCCTGTGTGGAAGTTGAATTGGAAAAAATCAGAAACGGGCGACCGGGGATTTGGCAGTTTGAGTGGCGAAACGGATCATTCAATCAGGTGGCTGCTCAAAGAGCGGTTGTTTCAAAATCCGGAGAAGCTAAAAGGAAGCAGAGTTATGCCTAAACGTTATTTATATATTTGGTTTCATTATTTGACAACCGACCGGCTGGCAAAAACTAATCCAGAGCTGCGGGGAACACAATTTTTGTTGTATGCTTCCGAGAAGGGACGGATGCTTGTGAGGGCAGCAAGCCAGGCATTGGTGAAAGAAGGTATGGTACCGGGTATGGTCGTGGCCGATGTCCGTGCAATACTCCCTTCGGTGGAAGTATTTCCTGATGACCTGCAGGCAGTGCAGAAATTGCTGAATAATTTGGCTGAATGGTGTTTTCGTTATACCCCAACAGTAGCGACAGATGCTCCGGATGGACTAATACTGGACATATCCGGCTGCCCGCATTTGTGGGGAGGGGAAGTCCCTTATCTTGATGGAATTACGCGTCGCCTTCGTAAAGGTGGATATGATGTACGTGTGGGCATTGCTGATACTGTTGGAGCGGCATGGGCCGTGGCTCGCTATGGAAATCAGACTATTATTGAGCCAGGTAAGCATGGCGAAGCACTGCTTTCGCTACCTCCGGCTGCTTTGCGGCTGGATCGTATTACTTTGCAGCGCATGGAAAAGCTCGGCTTTCGACAAATCGGGCAGCTCATCCATATTCCTCGGAGTAATTTACGCCGACGTTTTGGAGACAGCTTGCTTAACCGATTGGAACAAGCATTGGGAACAGTTTCAGAGCCTCTGGTTCCTGTTCTGCCTACTCCGGTTTATCAAGAGCGATTGCCCTGTCTTGAGCCCATTCGAACGGCAAAAGGGATTGAAATTGCCCTGAAACGATTACTGGAAAAACTGTGCGAACGCTTTTTTAGGGAAGGAAAAGGCATGCGCACCGGAATTTTTAAGGGTTATCGTCTCGACGGGGAAACCATACAAATAAGCATTGGAACTAACAGGGCATCTCGCAATGCATCACACCTTTTCAAACTATTCGAGTTGAAAATACCTGAGTTTGAACCGGCACTTGGTATTGAAGTTTTCACCTTGGAGGCCACGCTGATTGAAGAGCTTAGTGAAACACAAGAAGCTTTGTGGAGTATTGGGAGCAACAATCAAACGGCCATTGCAGAACTGTTGGACAACATTGCCGGTAAGGTGGGGGAGCAGGCCATTCACCGCTATCTGCCGCAGGAACATTATTGGCCGGAGCATTCGATAATGGATGTTGGCTCGTTGGAAGCTAAGCCCCAAACCGCATGGTGTACTGATCGCCCTCGTCCACTTCATCTTTTACCTGAGCCGGAGCCAATTGAAGTGATGGTGATGCTTCCGGATTATCCGCCATTACATTTCCGCTACAAAGGTGAAGTTATTCGCATTGCTCGTGCTGATGGCCCCGAGCGAATAGAGCAGGAGTGGTGGCTTCAAAGTGGATCGCCAAGGGATTATTATCGGGTTGAAGATGAAAACGGGGCTCGCTACTGGCTGTTCCGGCTTGGATTGTACGGCCATGGAAAAAATCAATGGTTTTTGCACGGCTTTTTTGTGTGATTAGATAAAAAGAAGACTGAAGGTAAAAAATTCAGAACAGGACGACGAAAATCCCGAAAAAAAATAAGTCACAACTGACGAAGTGAGAACGATGACTACAACTAAAACTTGGAAGTCGAAACTCGAAACTGAAATGAGCTACACGGAATTACAGATAACATCGAATTTTACCTTTCTACGGGGTGGTTCGCACCCTGAGGAAATTGTAGAAAAAGCAGCGCAACTGGGATATAAATCAATTGCAATTACCGATCGCAATACGCTTGCAGGCATTGTTCGCGCACATGTGGCAGCACGAGAAAACTGTATTCGCCTTATTCCTGCCTGTCGCCTCGACCTGTTGGATGGCCCCAGTTTACTGGCCTATCCAACCAACAAGAAAGCCTATGCCAGTTTATCGGCATTGCTTACCGAAGGCAACCTCAGAGCCGAAAAAGGGGAGTGTCACCTCTATCGGGCTGATGTGTATAAATATGCTGCCGGTATAAAATTTATTGTAGTGCCACCGACTTCGCTCAATGCCGATTTCGACTTTCAACCTGAATTTATAGCAGTCCTGAAAGAATATAAAGAAATGTTGGGTGATGAACTGTATTTTGCAGCAGCCTTTTCGTACCAGGGAAGTGACCATAAACGACTGTTTCGTCTTTCTCAACTCGAAGTCCGATTGGGAATTCCGATGGTTGCGACCAATGATGTGCATTACCATGAGTCTGGGCGCAGAGAATTGCAGGATGTGCTGACCTGTATTCGCGAGAAATGTACCATTCATAATGTAGGCTTCAAACTACACCAAAATGCGGAGCGTTACCTAAAACCAGTTTCTGAGATACGCAGGCTTTTCCGCGAGTATCCCAAGACAGTTCGGCGCACGCAGGAAATTGCTGATGCCTGTCAATTTTCGTTGGATGAGTTAAAATATCTCTATCCGGAAGAAATAACGAGCGAAGGACGAACGCCCATGGAAGAGTTGGTCTACCTCACCTGGAAAGGAGCTCATGAGCATTTTGGCGAACAGATTCCCGCAAAAGTTAAAGAAACCATTGACATGGAGCTGGAGTTTATTAGTCGGAAAGACTATGCTTCCTATTTTTTGACGGTGTACGACTATGTGCGCGAAGCCCGCTCGCGGGGAATTCTTTGCCAGGGGCGTGGCTCTGCTGCCAATTCTGTCGTTTGTTATTGTTTGGGGGTTACTTCAGTCGATCCCTCTAAGTTTAAATTATTATTTGCCCGGTTTATGAGTGACGAACGCAATGAACCGCCCGATATTGATGTGGACTTTGAGCATGAGCGTCGCGAGGAAATCATGCAATATATTTACGAGAAATACGGGCGCGATCGGGCGGGTATTGTAGCCACCGTAACCCAAGTACATTGGAAGGGAGCTGTGCGCGATGTGGGGAAGGTAATGGGCTTGTCTACCGATGCAATCAATGTACTTTCGAAATCGGGCTATGAGTTTACCGATGATTGGTCTACCGGGAAAGCACAAGCATCCGGAAGTTTTAATGCGAAAGATCCTCTTCTGCGAAAGGTATTGGAACTCACCAATCAGTATATCGGATTTCCTCGACAATTAGGACAGCACACGGGTGGGTTTGTCATAACGCGGGGTAAATTACACGATCTGTGTCCTATTCTGAATGCCCGCATGGAAAACCGCACCTGCATCGAATGGAATAAAGACGATGTTGAAGCATTGGGTTTTATGAAAGTTGATGTGTTGGCTTTGGGAATGCTGACCTGCATCCGAAAAGCATTCGACCTTGCCAGGCAGCATTATAACTTGGATCTCACCTTAGCCAATATCCCGCAGGACGATCCAACGGTTTACGAGATGATTAGTTATGCCGATACGATTGGGGTATTTCAGATTGAAAGTCGGGCGCAGATGTCGATGCTGCCACGCTTAAAACCGCGTACTTTCTACGATCTGGTGATTGAAGTGGCCATTGTTCGGCCGGGACCTATTCAGGGCGATATGGTACATCCTTATTTGAAAAGACGAACTGGTGAAGAACCGGTGGTATTTCCCTCAAAAGAGCTGGAGGATATTCTGGGACGAACATTGGGGGTGCCATTGTTTCAGGAGCAAGCCATGGAGATTGCGATTGTAGCGGCCGGTTTTACTCCTGCTGAGGCTGATGGGCTGCGACGAAGTATGGCTACTTTTAAAGCCAAGGGAAAGGTAAGCCGTTATCGGGAAAAGCTGGTGACTGGTATGGTGGCGAATGGTTATGAGCAGAATTTTGCCGAGCGGGTGTTCAAGCAGCTCGAAGGTTTCGGAAGTTATGGTTTCCCGGAAAGCCATGCGGCTAGTTTTGCTCTGCTGGTTTATATCTCATCCTGGCTAAAGTGTCATTACCCCGATATTTTTGCAGCAGCTCTGCTCAATAGTCAGCCTATGGGGTTTTACCAACCAGCACAAATTGTTATCGATGCCCGAAAGCATGGCGTGATTGTTCGTCCGGTAGATATCAACTATTCGGAGTGGGATAATGCTCTGGAAGAAAAAGACGGCCGTTATTGTGCCGTGCGATTGGGCTTCCGACAAGTAAAGGGACTCCGTGAGGAAGATGTGCTGACACTTGTTTCTGTGAGAAACACATTTTTTCAAAGTACAAACGAACTGCTTGATGTCGGTGTTTCGCCGTCTGCTTTGGAAAGACTTGCCGATGCCGATGCTTTTCGATCTATTGGTCTCGATCGGCGGCAAGCACTGTGGGAAGTGTCGGCTCTAAACGACCATCTTGCGGGAATATTCACCGGAACGCCTTCACAAAGTGCAACTGAAGAGTCTACCGAATTGCCAGTCATGACTGACGGAGAACACGTGATTCAGGACTACGCCAGTACAGCGCTTTCACTAAAAGCCCACCCGGTGAGTTTCCTTCGCCAAAAGCTGACGCAGTTAAAAGTTACACCCACATCGAAATTGAGCAAAATGAAAAATGGTCAGTTTGTGAAAGTATGCGGACTAATAACAGTGCGGCAACGCCCTGGAACAGCCAAAGGAGTTCTGTTTATAACGATTGAAGATGAAACCGGTTTTGCCAATCTTGTGGTTTGGTCGAAGGTTTTTGAGAAATATCGTAAAGTGATTTTACAATCCCGCTTACTGATGGTTGAAGGGAAACTACAAATTGAAGGCGAAGTCATTCATGTGGTGGTCAATTCCTGCTTCAATTTAAATAATTTGATGAGGCTGGATGTTGAGGGACGTAATATTGGTTCGACACAGAAACCGGTAAGTTCGGAGAAAAAGAGTGGAGAAGCAGAAAAATCGTCGGGTAATCGAATTGTCTAGGGAGAACTTTTTCGATCACGGGATTTTAAGTAACAAAGCCTGATGATAATGTTTCCATTCTGCTACTCAAATTACTATTGGATTGCTTCAGTCTTTGCATTCAGCAAGACCATGTTGGCAGCACGGACTTTTTGTCGGTTAGTTAAACGACTGCCGGAATTTAATACTAAACAACCTGAAAACTGCTGCCCGTTTTGGCTGAAGATTTTGAGTCTGTTTTTTTTTATCTTATCGTAAAGGAAAGGCTCATGCGCTTTCTATTAACGAACAAAATTGAAAAGGAGATAACTGCTGTTACAACCATCATTCCGGCTATTGGCTCACCATCGGTCACATTCAACAAGCCGATTCCTCCCGTAGTTAATCCTGCAATTCCGATACGGATGGTACCTACCAAGGCAGATGCGCTTCCCAATTTTTTCTGAATAGGAGCAAGAGCCAGTGCAATACCATTGGGAGAAGTAAATCCCAGGCACAATAAAATAAGAAACAAAAATACAATAATGGTATTTCTTCCGTACCATCCGTTTAATGTTCCGATGTAGAATAGCATCGCAATTGACAGTTGGCAAATCAACGCAAATCTAAATATTTGCTGACTACTGAATCTTTTTAACGCCAGGATATTCAACTGGCTACCTCCTATAAAACCAACCGAAAGCATCGCGAAAACAATACCAAAGCTTTGTGCTGTCATGTGATATTTTTCCATGAAAATAATAGGCGACCCGGCCACGTATATAAACAGCGATGAGAATGAAAAAGCCCCTGCTAAAGCATAGGTAATAAACTGACGTTGATTCAGTATTGCCCAGTAATCTTTTGCCAAATCTGATATCTTCAAACTTGAATTTTTATCCGGAAAATAGTTAACCGGAAGGGCAAAATAAACAAGGCTCATGACTGCCACGGCCATTAACGAAAGAAATACAAAAATCCATTGCCACCCCACATGGGCAGTAATGTAACCTCCAAGAGTTGGGGCAAGAAGCGGTGAACTACCAATGACTAAAACCAGCAAAGAAAAAACCCTGGAGCTTTCCTCTGGTGGGAAAAAGTCACGCACCATAGCTAATGCAGACACAGATGCGACAGATGCCCCCAGTGCCTGAATAAACCGAAATACGATAAAGGAACTTGAATTCCAGGCAAAAATACAGGCGATACTAGCCAGAATGCTAATCACTAATCCAAAATACAGGGGTGATTTTCTACCATATAAATCCAGTAGTGGCCCATAAATTACCTGCCCTGTCGCAAAACCTATAAAGAATGTGGTAAGCGAGAATGTCATCCTTGCTGACGTTGTGCCGAAATAATCGGCAATATGGGTCATGGCAGGTAAATAAGTGTCAATTGAAAAGGGCACATATGCCGTTAATATGCCAAGGATTATTATTGTTTTTGTTTTGCTTTGTCCTGTATTATTATACTCTGAAGGCTGATTCGTATTCATCGCTGTAATAAACATGTAGATTCAACGAAAGTTTTGTTGCTATCTGCTAAAAATAGAATTTGTTGGTTTTCCTCAATCCATGTTCGAGGTTGTCCTCTCACTAAGCAATCTGAAAACTGCTGTACGGTTATTAATAGGATTTATGGCGTAGTCTTTTGCTACGCAAAGAGCCTGTTTGGATAAAATTGGGAAACCTTTGCTTAAGACTTGGGGAATCCATAAAAGATATTAACGCCAAATAGGATAAGATACAAAATAAGAACCTCCTGATAGCGACTGGCTGACAGAAGGTTTTTTATTTTGTTTGCGTGATCCCAACCGGAAAAATTTCGAACTTTTTGATTGAAGATTATGATTCAGTGTTGAAGTTTATGGACACAGAAAAACAGAAGAAACACAAGCTATGCTGAATCCATCATTTACTTACTAAAAGTTTGTAGATAAACTGGTTTCTTTCCATTTTTCAAGTTCCAACAGTTGCGATTGATACTATTCCGTTACCCTTTTTGAAGCCTCTGACCCCCTAATAAAATGTCAAGATAGATTTTCAACCCAGTAACCATTTAAGTCTAAAACCAGGCAAACACTATTGCCTTTCGGGGGCGGAGATATATTAGTTCGTTAAATCACTTATCCTCAATTTGGCTACAACTGTCCGCGATTCTACTACATAGGGAATATTTCCAATGTCTAATTTTACACTATTAATTAAAAATGAGAGTTATGAAAACAGAGAAAAACAAAGTTGCTCTTGTCACAGGGGCAAATACCGGAGTTGGATTTCAAATTGCTAAAGCGTTAGCAGAAAACAACTACACGGTTTATGTTGGGGCAAGAAATTTAGAAAAAGGAAAAAATGCAGCGTCACAGCTCGGTGAAAATGCAATTGCTATTGAGTTGGATGTTACTGTTGAAAACACCATTAAATTGGCAGCAAAAGCAATTGAAAAAGAACACGGCCTGTTAGACCTGTTAGTGAATAACGCAGGAATTTCTAATGCAGGAACGCGCCAGGGGACTATGGAAGAAATGCTTGCAGCGCAAATGCCAAGTGTGGCATCCATCTCAGAAATGAAAGCTGTATGGAACACCAATGTTTTTGGAGCCTTGGCAGTTACACAAGCTTTTATTCCTCTTCTTCGCAATGCTCCTTCTCCAAGAATTGTAAATGTATCCAGCGGCTTAGGTTCACTTACTATGAATCAGGATCCTTCCAATCCTTACAGAAAAAGTTTTGACGTGGTATATGGAGCGTCCAAGGCAGCAATGAATGCGATTACCGTTTCTTTGGCAAATGAACTTGAAGGTACAAATATAAAAATAAATGCCGTAAGCCCTGGTTTTACTGCTACTGCGCTCAATAATTTCCAGGGTACGGAGTCCGTAGAAGAGGGTTCTAAGGAACCGGTACGTGTAGCTTTGGATGAAAGTGGTGTGTCTGGACAGTTTACAGGGCCCAATCAGGAACATTTTCCGTGGTAAATTGTTGTTAAATAGATTCTGGCCTATGAGGTTTTCAAAACTTCATAGGTTTTGAGTTTTTATATTTACAGGATGAAAAAGAAGAAAGATCTTATTCGGTTTCGTACGATTACGGAAATTCATGATGCAGCCGGTTTACCCAAACCAAAACATCCATTGATTAGCATGACGCATTGTGGCGGTAATACTGACATTGATTTAAGCAATGGTCCTGTTTATGATGTCCTGAATTTTTATAAAATTGTATTGATTACTGATCGACAAGGAAAAATGAAATACGGGCAAAGTCATTATGATTTTAATGAAGGTAGCCTAATGTTTTTAGCTCCCAATCAATTGGTGGGATATGTCGAAGAGGATTACTCCGCGAGTACACATGTTTTATTGTTTCATCCTGATTTTCTGCTGGGGTTTCCGTTAGCTCAAAAAATAAAGCAGTACCAATATTTTTCCTATTCGGTTAATGAAGCGCTGCACTTGTCTGACCAGGAGCGAGAAGTGATGCTGTCGTTGTTCAAAATTATAAAAGAAGAATTGAACAGCCGGATTGACGAATTCAGCCAGGAAGTGGTGATCGCGCAATTGGAACTTTTATTGCATTATGCCAACCGGTTTTACAAGCGCCAGTTTATAACCAGAAAAGCGGTAAATAACGATTTGTTACAAAAAACAGAAGCTATTTTGGATGCTTACTTCAACGATCAACAAACCTTGCAACTAGGTACGCCAACCGTACAGTTCCTGGCCGATCAACTAAATATTTCTGCTGGTTATTTAAGTGACATGCTTCGCTCGTTAATCGGACAAAATGCTCAGCAATATATTCATTTCAAACTCATCGAAAGAGCTAAAGAGCGCCTTTCTACCACCGAACTTTCCGTTAGCGAAATTGCTTTTGAATTGGGATTTGAGCATTCGCAGTCATTTAATAAACTGTTTAAGTCGAAAACCAATCAAACTCCATTGAAGTTCAGACAATCCTTTAATTAGGTTTACCGGTAGATTTAATCACACGACTAAAAGCTTACAAGGCAGATTACAAATGAGACAATCTGGTTTTTAAATACTGATATTGATTCTTACTAAAGAGTTAATTAAAAAAACAAAAGAGGCATGAAGACAAATCATACCTCTTTGAAGACATGTGATCCCACCGGGATTCGAACCCAGATCTTAAGAACCGGAATCTTAAATTCTATCCATTGAACTATGGGACCAAAAGCGTGTGCAAAAATAGTAAAACAATCGTTTTTTAACAGGATTTCTAATAAAAACTTAAAAAGAACGTTAAGCTTCTAATATTGTTAATAAACTACTTTATTAAAGAGTAGATTAAAAGACAAAAGGTTTATTTTTGTAGCACCATGGAAGAATTATCAGTTGTAAAAGAAAACATACAGGCTGCACGTAATTTCTTTGAAAAATACACAGCCGTATTTTTAAAGCAGTCAGACCCCAAAATGGCTGAAGTTCTTGCTTTAAAAAGAGAACACTCTTTGCAAGTCTCCAAAATTAGCGGCGTTGTAGCTACTAATCTGATGCTTGAAGAGGAAGATATTTTGTTAGCCGAAATAATTGGTTTATTGCATGATGTAGGCCGTTTTGAGCAGTTTGTTCAATATCAATCTTTTGATGATGAGCAGTCGGAAAACCATGCTCAACTAGGAGTTAATATTTTGAGTGAACAGACATTCTTCAAGAATTTGCCCGAGGTGAAGAAAAATCTGATAACTCAGGTTCTTCTCAACCACAACAAAGAAAGTATCTCGTTAAAAGAAGATAAATTGATTGTTACTTATAGCCAGATTCTTCGTGATGCCGATAAGCTTGATATTTGGGAAACCTGTGTTAAAAACTTGAATCGCGATGGCTCTTTTAAGCTCGATGCTATTAGTCATGGCTTGCCGGCAGCAGGCACGGTTAGCGATAATATTGTAAAAAGCATTAAAAGTCATAAACCTGCCAAACGCAAGGATATTGAATCGGTTAATGATTACAAGTTGGCTGTTATGTCAATGGTTTTTGATTTGAACTTTCGTGTTAGTTTTCAGTTGTTGAATGAGAAGCAATTGATTAAGAAACTGTACGAATCGATGTCGAAAAAAGATGTGGTGATTGATGCGTACCGGGAGCTTCGACTATACATCGAAAATAAATTTATTATGTAGTCGGGCGCAAACAGAAAACGGATTGTATAAGTAATGGAGGGTAAGTAATGGGAAACCGATTGGTTTGCATATGCAACATGGTGTCAGAGAAAGAAATTATTTCAGCTTTGAAAAAAGGAGCTACTTCAACCGAAGATATTCAATATGCAACGCGTGCAGGAACCAGCTGTGGCAAATGTTTGATGACGATTGATCAAATCGTTCAGGAATATGAAATGGAAGAGGCCATTAACAATCCTCAGCGAAAGCTTGATTTATAGTTTGACTTTCGAATTTAACGTGGTGCCGAAAACTCAGATTTCAACCAACTGATTTTTGATAGCGTACATTACCAGTTGGGCGGTGTTTTTACTTTCGCTTTTTTCCAAAATATTGGATCGGTGTTTGTCAACTGTTCTTTTCGAAATGTAAAGCTGATCGGCAATTTCCTGATTTGAAAACCCCTTGCAGATTAAGATTAAGATTTCAATTTCGCGTTCCGAGAGTATATGTTGCTTTTCGTGATGCTGCGACTTGGTTCGCAGACTGCTGACCAAGGTTTGCAATAATTCCGAAGAAAAATAAGTGCCTCCTTCAACAACCGTTTGCAGGGCAGTTTTGACTTCGCTGATGTCCGAGTTTTTCAGTAAAAAACCTTTGACCCCGGCATCCACCATTTTATAATAGTAGTCCTCTTCTCCATACATCGACAAGGTGATAATTTTGATGTCAGGATACTTAGTAACCGCTTTTTGAGCCGCTTCAATGCCATCCATTACAGGCATGTCAATGTCCAGCAACACCAGATCAGGAACTTGCGTTTCCAGCAAGTCTAAAAATTCTTGACCATTAGCAGCTTCAGCACTTATTTGATAGCCCGATAGGTTGTTGAGCAAAATTCGCAGGCCGTTTCTAAACAGAGTATGATCATCGACCAGGATGATATTGTATTGTTCGTTAGTCATTTTTTGCTTTTACATTGATGTTTACCTGTGTCCCTTTTTCCAGTTCACTATGGATGCTGATTTCTCCCTTTAAAGAGTTAATCCTTGAATATATATTCGAAAATCCCATGCCTCCAATCATCGGTTGTTGGTCAAGTTTTTCCTGATTAAAACCTTGCCCGTCATCGTGATAGAAAATACTGATGTGGTTAGCTTCCTTGAGAACTGATAGTTGAACATTTTTTGCGTTGGCATGCTTAATCGTGTTGTTAATCAGTTCGCAAATAACCCGATATAAAACGACTTCAATATTATTGTCGAAACGCTCGTTTCCCAGATTCGATATTAATTCAATCTGAATAACTTTAGTGACATTAATTTTGTTTGTAAAATTGCGTAAAGCTCGCAACAATCCAAAATTATTTAGCACATGCGGACTGAGGTTATCCGATATTTCTTTTAGTGATTTGATGGCCTCATTAATGACCATCTCGGTATTTTCCACAATTTCTTTTGAAGCTTTGTCGTGTTCGAGTTGTGCCAGCGAAGAGACCGACATCTTTACTGTTGAGAGCAATGGCCCCAACCCATCGTGCAGGTCTTTGGCAAAGCGTTTTCGTTCTTTTTCTTCGGTTTGAATAATGGCATTCAGAAACATTTTCTCCGTCAGTCGACGCGAATCTTCAACGCGTTTCATGTACTTAAAAATGCGCTGGATCATGAATACTCCGATGGCAAAAGTCAGGGAAATAACAACGCCAAACCAAATGGCAACTTCTCCCAAATCCTGTGGTTCAAAATTGCTAATGAACGGCAGAAACTCCATTGTGCGACTAATGGCCACGAAGATAAACCCAATGGTCAGCAAGATCCACGAAAAATTATACTTGGTGACTCGTGTAAGTTTAATAGCCACCCCTGCGGCAAAAAATTGCAGAATGATGGAAATTCCCAATAAAATTTGAAGTACCATGATCGTTGAATTAAAGCTTCTTGCAAATGTACGATTGCCAGTGAGCTTTTCAAATATTGAATTGCTGTTACCACTACTCGTTTAAATTTGTATCTTGCATCTACCGTAAACAAAAGTTAAACTTTAAATTTCGAATATGAGTTTTTTACGCATTTTATTCGCCATCATTTTACCGCCACTGGGTGTTTTTTTAACCGTCGGAATCAGAGGCGCATTTTGGTTAAACATCTTACTAACCTTGTTAGGCTTTATCCCCGGAATTATACACGCCGTGTGGGTGATTGCAAAACACGATCAATAAAACAACCGACAATCTTTTTTCCTCCCCCAACTGATACTTCCCTACAACATGTCAAAACTCAAAATATACAAAGCTTCAGCAGGTTCCGGAAAAACCTTTCGTTTGGCGTTGGAGTACCTGAAAATCGCACTGGCGAATGAATGGAACTACAAAAATATTCTGGCGGTAACCTTTACTAATAAGGCAACCACCGAAATGAAGGAACGGGTAATTGAGGAGCTTTACGTGTTGTCGAAAGAGCGACCTTCGGCATATTTGCCTTTGCTGATGAAAGAGATGAAGTTGGGGGAGGTTGAAATTGCTGATCGTGCCGGCATCTGTTTAAAACGTATTTTGCACGATTATTCGCGCTTTTCAATCAGCACAATCGATAGCTTTTTTCAACGTGTCATTAAGTCGTTCAACCGGGAGTTGGGCATCAATACTGCTTATCAAGTCGATTTGGAAGATAACCTGATTTTGGAAGAGGCCGTTGATGAATTGCTGCTTTCGATTGAAGAAAATCCGGAATTATTGGAATGGCTGAAAAAATTTGCCAATGAGAAGATTCGCGAGGGGGGTGGCTGGAACCTGAAAAACGATATTCTCAAACTTGGGGTGCAGATATACAATGAAACCTTCAAAGCATTGAATAAAACCCTGCATGAGAAAATTAATGACAAGCAATTTATTAATGCCTATAAAAACGAACTGAACACAATCATTCATCAATTTGAAAATAACCTGAAACGAATTGGGAGGACAGGTTTACAAGTGATGCAGCAACATGGCGTTTCGGTAGATGATTTTAAGTACAAGAAGACCGGGGCCTCAGCTTCTTTTCAGCGGTTGGTTGATTTGAACCTGGATAGCTGGCCCGGTAAACGGGTTGTTGAAGCAGCCGACGATCCGGAGGTTTGGACAAAGAAAAATGAAGAAGCGAATGTGTTGGAAGCTGCCGCTGCCCTGCAGTTGTTGTTGTGTGAGGCCGTTGAATATTATTTCGAAAAGTTGCATGAGTACAACAGTGCCAAATTGATTGTCAATCAGCTCTACACGCTGGGTATTTTGGTCGACTTGCAGGCCATGGTGCGTAAAGTGACTCATGAAAAAGGAGTCGTATTGATTTCCGATTCGGGCACCTTGCTAAAAAGTATTATTGATGATTCGGATGCGCCGTTTATTTATGAAAAAACCGGCGTTTTTTACAATCACTTTATGATTGATGAATTTCAGGATACCTCAGGTTTGCAGTGGGGGAATTTCAGACCGTTAATTGGGAATTCACTAGCTGAAGATAATCTGGGAATGGTTGTGGGAGATGTGAAACAAGCGATTTATCGCTGGCGAAATGGAGATTGGAATTTGCTTGCACAGGAGGTAAACAACCAGTTTCCTGCAAATGGGGTAGAAGAGGAGACCCTTCAAATGAACTGGCGCAGCACCGGAAATGTCATCCGATTTAACAACCGTATTTTTCAGATATTGCCACAACTCTTTCAGCAACACGTCAATAATGAGCTAGAGGAAAACAGGCTGGAAGGTACATCGATGACCGAGCAGGTTGAAAAAGTATACAGCCAAAGCCTACAACAAATTGCGAATGCAAAAACAGCTGACAGCGGGGCTGTTCGCATGCGTTTTTTTGATAAACCCAAAGATGAAGAAAAGGAAAACTTACTCGAAACGGTTTTAGATGAGCTGGTCGCTCGTATTAAAGAAGTGCAGGATATGGGAGCCGGTGCTCGCGAAATAGCAGTGTTGGTGCGCAAAAAAGACGAAGCCAAATTAATTGCAGATCGCCTGCTAAAAGAAAAATCAGCCAATGAGTCTGATTATAATTTCAATATTTTGTCCAGCGAATCGCTGTATGTGAAAAACTCGTCAGCCGTTAGTTTTGTGCTTGCTTTGCTGCAATTATTAGCCGATCCGAACGATGCGGTAGCTCTGGCGCTTGCCAATCATTTGTACTACAGTGAACTGTTTGATCAGCTTCAGATCATTCATCGAGTCCCTGACTTGGCAATGCCAGGTTCCGATCAGTTAAGCATTGGTTTTGAGTCGTTGAGCAAGCCGGATCGAACCAGTTGGTTTGAAAAATTAAAAGATGATAAAAATATTCTATCTGATTTTCTGAATAGCGCCTATTTTTCGGAAACGCTTAGTGGACGGAATATTCAGGAGATTATTTTTAAAATTTGTGAGCTTTTCAATTTGTTTGAATTGCAGGAAGAATTGGCTTATCTGCAAGCATTCATCGATCAGGTGGCTACTTTTATGAAAAACCGAACGACAGACATTGCTGCTTTCCTGATTTGGTGGGATGAGCAAGGTCAGAAAAAGACCATTTCTGTTTCTGAAGCCTTGGATGCCATTCGCATACAAACAATTCACAAAGCCAAGGGACTGGAATATAACTATGTGTTTATTCCTTTCTGCGATTGGAAGATTGAAGTTTCGGCTCAACACGCACCCATGCTGTGGTGCCGCCCCAAATTACCGCCATTTGACCAGTTGGAGTTGGTTCCCGTTAAGTTTGAAAAACGAATGGGCGAATCCATCTTTTTTGAAGAATATTTTCAGGAAAAAATCAGCAATTATATCGACAACTTAAACATGCTTTACGTGGCTTTTACAAGGGCTCGAACAGCTTTGTTTACCTGGTCGGTGACTTCAGGTAAGTTTGGCAATATTGCCGATGTTTTGTTTCAGTCCATGGAAAAAGCCGATCATTTTGCACATGATGGCGAAACGGAACTTTTTTGTGAATTGACCGAGTATTTCGACGAAGAAACACGGACTTTTACCTACGGGGAAGTTACGAGTTCAACTAAACGAGAGGAAGTGAAAGACAATCGGCTGCAATTGAATGAATTTCGCTTTGTCGATTTTCATGATTATTTAAACCTCCGGAAGCGAAATGAGCATTTCTTTGTAGAAGGCGAACTGGCATCAACAAAAATTAATCAGGGCCGGATTTTTCATGAAGTGCTGGCTAATATTTCAACCGTGAATGATTTAAACTCAGCGGTTAATGATCTGGTTTTTAAAGGTGTAATTCCTGCTGATGACGGCGAAAAGATGAAGATTCAATTAAAAGAACTAATCACAGATCCCGAGGTGTCAAGTTGGTTTGATGGTACTTTTAGGGTGATGAATGAACGTTCGATATTAACCGGGACCAAATTGAAACGCCCGGATCGCATCATGCTAAAAGGAGATGAAGTGATTGTGGTGGATTATAAATCGGGTGAAAAAGAGTTGGACAAATACCATTATCAAGTTGGCAGCTATGTGAAAGAGCTTAAACGATGTGGGTACAACAATGTAGTCGGCTATATTTGGTACACGCAAACTAACAAACGTGTGAAAATAGAAGGATAACTGGGGGTGGAGAACAATAAAAAAATGATTGGAAATAATGGTACACCCACCATCTCCAACCATTTTCTCCCACCATCAACCTTGAATCATTGATTCGTTATGAATAAACATGAACCATGCATTCAATCTGGCAACTTAGTTAATGTGAATACCGGCACTAAAGCCAATCCAGCCTTTTAAGGTCGTTCGCTTCCCTTTATGCGAGTAGATGGAGTATGGGGCAAAATTGCTTTCAAATGGTCTTCCATCAGTAATCTTATTGTTAGTAATCATCAGGTTAAAGTTAGGACCGGCAAAAACATCCAAATGCTTTCCAATTTTCTTGGCGAAATTAATTCTGAATTGGTTCAGACCATTATAGGTGTTTGTCCAGTTTTCACCCTCGTTAATATGGTAGCTCATGAGTTCCAGTTGCGTTTTAAATTTCTCTTTATTAACGATGTGAGTTCCCACTCCATAACCAAATCCCCAGTTGAATTCGTCGCCTAAAAATTGACTGCCAACGGCAAAAATATTGTAGAACTTATCCACGCCAATTTTAAATAGAGCCTGAGTATTTAAGGCTTCACTTGCTGAGATTTCCAATTCATAAAAACCATGTCGGACAATACTTAAAAAGCCAATAGGGAGGCCACTTTTCACAGTGTCTGAAACATTAATAACTCCCAGTTGAAGCCCATCAACTTGCTTGGCAACATTTAAGAATCCGGCTATCTGTGCTCCCTCAATGGTTCCTTTTGCTAGATTAGCAAAGCCGGCCAACTGCAATCCTTTGGCATCATTCATAGAAATATTAGAGAAACCGGCAATTTGCACTTTCTGCATTTTTTCTTTCGAATAATTTAAGAACCCTGCCAGTTGCGTGCCGTTCACTTCGCCAAGTGTAATATTCGAAAACCCGGCCATTTGAAGAACCTTACCATTTCCTTTTACAATATTAGCAAACCCGGATCCCTGGATTCCTTCAACATCTTCACAAAAATTTGCGAATCCAGCCATCTGAATAGCTAAGGATTTACCGTTGGTGAAGTTTGCGAACCCGGCAAATAATAGTCCATTGGCCTCAGCATAGTTGAAGTTGGCAAATCCCGCCCATTGAAAACCTCTGGCCACACTTCTGTTAAAGTTGGCAAAACCGGCGTATTGAAATCCGGTGAAGTTGCCATTTACAAAGTTCAGAAACCCGGCAAATTGTGCTCCGCGAACAAAATCACGTTCAGTGTTGGAAAAACCTGCAAATTCAAAACCTGCCAGTCCTGCCGAATAGCCTGAAATTATATTCACTGAAACTTGGTTGATACAATTTCCGGCATTAGTGCCGTTGGTACTTACCGGAGGAAACAGTCCAAAGGCAAAAGGTTTTTTCTCGTAATTGCCGTAGCTTTGGGCAAGTAAGTTAGTGACTACAAGTATTGAAATCAACAATGTGAAATAAATCTTTTTCATCTGATTATGATTGTTTGTTTTCTATTTCTGTCATGTGGAACTCGCTTGCAGGCTGCCCAATGCGAGTGAAATATTCTACCCGCTCGTTTCATATCCTGACGGGGTATGAGTTCTCATCTATAATCCTATTGACAGAAGAAAAAGCAAAGGGTTGCAGATTCAATAGAAAAAACTGAAAAATATAAATAGGGCTTTAAGCGGCACGTAGTGCCCAGCTTTGAGCCCCGGTTGAACTACAATCCGGGGCTCGGGTGTTTTTCTATGGACTTATCATGCTTGC
>NZ_JBSQYS010000047.1:0-30811 GCF_055140945.1 Sunxiuqinia sp. | reverse complement strand
GCTTACAACTTGCTCCATGCAATCATCTCCGGCGCTAATTCCTGTCAACGGTACGTCAAGAGTTGTCGCATAAAGTGAAATTGATTGATCTGCAACAGCGTCGAAAACCGGTGCCTTATTGATTCCCGCAACAGTTACTACAAACGACGATTCTGAAGTATTTCCTGAAGCATCAGTTGCTGTAAATGTAACAACAGTTGCTCCCACAGGAAATTCGCTTCCACTACCAAGACCGGCGGTTTGTTCCACCGTGACTCCTCCGCAAATATCACTTGCGGTTGGAGTCTCAAACTCAACAACAGCCGAACAATCATCAGCCGAAGCAACAACTGTTGTGATATCCTCCATACTATCAATCTCAGGTCTGATACTATCTGCAACTGTAACAATACTTTCGCAGAAGTCATAGTTCATGTAGTAATCATTCACTGTCAATGTAATCAGGTTAGGACCTAAATCATCACAGTAGAATTTCTCTCTATTTACGTAAGGAACGATGTGGAAACCACAGGCGTCATACGAGCCATTGTCAACCGTAGATCCATCAATTTGTACAAAGCCTGTTTCATCAAGATAAACCGTAACATCTTTACAAATCGCTATCGGTTTTGAGTTATCCTCGATAGTAACAGTTGAAACACAGGTCGAAACGTTTCCATAGATATCTGTTACACTCAAGGTCAATTCATTATCCCCTATTTGTTCGCAACTCAATGCAATCGCTGTATCAGATTCAACAGCCAAAACAACATCAGTGCAAGCATCATAAGAGCCATTGTCAATCATCTCAGGCGTGATAATTACTGATCCCAAGGTATCTAATGAGATGGTAATATCTTTACACATGGCAATTGGTGCAATGGTATCCAAAACCGTTACGGCTGCCTGGCATTGATCAGTATTATCCGATTGATCAGTAGCAGTTAACACAACTGCATTTTCTCCGACATTTGAACAATCGAAATCAGTAACATCAAGTGATAATTCATACGTGTAATTATCTGATGTAATATAATTTACAAATGATGGATCGATGGTAAATGCACCTGAAGCATCCAGATAAACTGTCGTATCCATACAAACAGCAACAGGATTAATCGTATCTAAAACTGTTACAGTAGCAGTACACGTTTCCGTATTTGAAAAATTGTCCACAACGGTCAAAGTAATACTATTGGCACCTAAATCGGCACCTGTATAATCGTATTTATCAATGTACATGGTATCAATTCCACAATTATCGGTAGAACCATTATCAATTTCAGCAGTTGTGATACCGGCTAAACCATCTGCATCCAAATACAATGTAGTATCCTTACATAATACAACAGATTTCATGTTATCCTCCACGGTTACATCTGCTGTTGTTGATGATGTATTCCCATTTTTGTCGGTCACTGTTAAAGTAATTGTATTTCCCCCAATTTCTGAACAATCAAAACTATTTGGAGAGACCACTAGAGATGCAATTCCACTTGCATCGTTTGAACCATTATCAACATCTGACCCAGTAATAGTAACCTGGCCATTACCATCAAGTGATACCGTAATATCTTTTGCAGTGGCCACAGGCGAAATAGTATCCAATACTTCAACTGTAGATGAACACGTATTGACATTTCCGTTAACATCAGTGACTGTTAAAGTAACCGCATTGTCTCCAACATTTAAAGAGGTAAATGCCGAAGGACTAATTGCCAAACTAGAAATACCGCAAGCATCTGTTGATCCATTGTCGATATCGGAAGCGGCTATTGACGCATCACCATCACTATCAAGATAAATTGTAATATCCTGACAGACTGCTGCAGGAGCCACATTATCTTCAACAGTAACAACAACCGTACTTGTTGCTGAATTGCCATTGTTGTCGGTTACTTCCAAAGTCACATTATTGGCTCCAACATCACTACAATCAAATGAGTTTGGTGTAGCGGTGTAAGATGCTATTCCACTGGCATCACTTGATCCATTGTCCAGGTCACTTCCTGAAATAGTCAGATTTCCAGTCGCATCAAGCTGAACTGTAATATCTTTTCCAACGACTGTTGGTGGAGTGTTGTCAATCACTGTAACAGTGGTTGTCTCAGTAGTTACATTTCCATAGTTATCAGTTAAAGTAATGGTAACGGTATTTGCTCCAATATCTGAAAGACTATATGAAGATGGACTTACAACTGTATTAGCAATTCCACAGGCATCAACCGATCCATTATCGACATCTGAAAAAGCTAATGTTCCGTCCCCATTGGAGTCCAGATAAAGATTAAAATTTTGCAGATTAGCTGTAGGTCCGAGATCATCCGAAACCGTAACTGTTGCATTACATTGATCGGTATTACCAAAACAATCAGTAACAGTTAAAACAACAGCAACTGGTGTTCCGATATCTGTACAATCAAAAGTTGTCATATCGGTATCATAGGTCAAACTTGACCCAATAGATCCGTTATCAACCGCATCCTCTGCAATGGTTGCAGCTCCATTAACATCAAGTGAAACACTGATGTTTTTGCAACTCGCAGTTGGTAAAACTTCAATAATATCAATTTGCGAGCTCGCATTGGCGCTTCCACTTCCGTCATTAATTCGAACCTGAAGATTTCTGGTTGTGGCATCCGGGCCACATTGATTCTCATAAGCCAGATGTTCAATCACAGTTTCCACCATGTTGTTGGTAGTTACCTGGGGATTGTTAAACGTCAAGACTATATCATCAATATACATATATGAACCTACAGCTCTTCCACAAGTTTGGTCATATGTACCGTTAATAAACCAGAACCGCAAATTTGGGCCACCAAAAGTCAACGTCGTACTAATATTTTGCCATCCACCAGTATTGGCACCAGTACTATGAAATAGACGTTGATAAGTTTCTCCCGAATCCATTGTGCCATTATTGTTATCATCCGAAAAAACAAATCCAAAAACATCATAGTCATCCGAAGTTGTTGCAGCATACCACCATAAACTCAAATCATCTCCAACTGTAGCAGCAAATACATCACTGGTTACTGATGGTGAGTGGTTCGTTCCACAACTAGTTGTAACCCCTCCACTAATTGAAAGTTTCAACCCATAGCTTCCACTGTGAGCAGCGGCACTTTCTACGGTCGCAGATGCTGTTCCATAACTATAATCATCAATTGTAGGGTTACCATCTCCCCTAGTCCCATTGTATGGACCTTCAGCCCACGCTTGCCCATACATTTGATTATGATTGTAGTTAACTGTCCACGAATCCAGAGATGCTGTCTCAAAACTTGAGTTGCTCAGTGGAGCCGAAGTATTATAATCAATTCTTAAAATGTTCCCGTTTTGTCCATTCTTTGTATTATCAATGGTTCCAATCCGATCTCCTGCCCAGTATACAGCATTCCCAGAGACTGTCAAACTCCCGCCATCAATGATACTAAGCTGATCATTTGCGGTAGAATTGGTAATCTCAAACTCAACGTATCCGCCTGTAAAATCATCATCTCCCGTCAAAGTTACATCTGAGTCAACAATTGTCGGAGAACTTCCTTGCGTATAAGTTGTGTTATCTAATCCGGTTAATGATTGTGCCATTACAGGAACAGATAATATCAGGCTGAGTAGTATTAAAACTCCTTTATACAAATTTCTCATTATTCTATATTTTAGGAATTATTGCTTTGTTTCTGTAAAATTCTTAATCAAGATGTCTGTTAACACGTTTACATCCGGAGACTCTAGCTCTCTTATTCCTAAAACCAAATCGTACGGATCAAAAACTCCACAATCCGCCTTTAGTTTCTGTTTTGGAGCAAGTGAAATAGATACACTCCGCGTATTTTCACTTGTGACTTCACCGGCAATATCAGCTCTGTAGCCCAGCTGATAATCCCATGCTAATTGTACTTGATCATCTGTCTTGTTAACAACCTTTACAAAGATGTTTTCACAACAATTCTTTTCATCTTCAGAGCAGTCAGTGTATTTATAAAAAACGTCAACTACCTGACCTTGTAGAACTAACTGCCATCCATCAGAATAGCTGCTATTCATTATCGATTCTGATGAAGTAACTGTCTGTGACTTAACAGCTGTAAGACACAGAAATACCATCACTAATACTAAGTAAATTTTTCTCATACTAACTAAATTATTAAAATTATTAATTATCTATATATATTATTAACCATCTAAACATTAAACTTAAATAATTTATTATCAGTCATAAAATTATAGGCCTACTTTTCATGTCAATAAATTAACATCTTCAACTAGTTTATTGACATAATCACACAAAATTACCATAAAAATAATTGAATATCTGTTCGATATTACCTCCTCAGCACAAAAATGTACGAAAAGCACCTCTCAGTTATCTTATGCTACTTTTGGCATACCAAACACATCGTTTTGATTATCGAAAAACGATATTTAAACCTCTGAGCAAGGTCATTAATTATAAAATGTATAACGATCTAAAATATTACATAAAACAAAAAAGGCACTCAGATTGAGTACCTTTCATCAATAATATGCTATTATCTAAAGAATTACTTCATCTTCTCCAGATACAATTTTTTTATTTGTTGTAAATATTCCAGACTCAGTTTATTGCTGTAAATACGAACAAACTCTCGTAGTCTTCCATTATGATAGAAAGATCCTACGGCAGCATCAAACTTGCTTTCATCCCAATTATACTGTACACGGTTGCTCAATGCCTTAAAATCGTCAAACTCGAAGTACGCTGGTAATTCAATATAGGCATGAAAACGCTCCTTTTTGTCAATATAAATGCCATCATCAATTTCTTCCAACTTAAAAAACTTGACCACCTTTATATTGGCTTTCTCTTTCAAGCTCTTTTTGTTTTTACCTAAAAAGTGGATGCCATTATCTTCATACGCTTTTTGTAACGCACCAATTAAATCATACCGATTCAGGTGCCGGACTCTTAACACGTTGTAAGTGGTATTGTATATGTTTAAAAAACCTTTTCCGGCATCAAATTTCTCATCAAACACTTTCTCAACTTCCTGAGTTGCACGAATGATATTCTCAAGCGGATAATGTTCCGCCAAGGCAATGTACATATAAATCGGTTTGGTATCGAAAGGCGTTTCATGATAATAACCGGGAAATGGCTCGAGAGCTTCAAACACCAGTGTGCCGGGCTCAATCTTATCATCAATAGTAAAGACCGTTTCCCTTTTGTTTATCGTTCCAAATACTTCAATGTCGTTTTTTTGTTCCATAGTTCAAGTTTTGAAGGATTCATTATCTTCGTCAGCAATTCGTATCGTATGAGCACTGAAAAAGTAATCTTAATTGAACCTGTCGGACAGGTTACTTTAGTTAGAAATGAACGTTCCCGTTATTTTCGGTTACGGGTAAAACCAACTGGTCATGCTCATGTCTCCATGCCTGTTTTAGCCTCCGAGGCTAAAGCCGTCGACTTTGTAAAATCAAAATCAGCATGGATAATACAACAACAACAAAAGATTAAAACAGGTTTAACTGTTTTCGGACAAGATAACTCTTTTCGAACAAAGTTTCATCAATTAAAAATAGTAAAAGTTGATCAGGGGCAAGTGACGAGTTTAATAGGAACCGGAATTGTCCAAATTAACATTCCACATAAATACGATCATCAAAACCCAAACATTCAACAATTTATACGCAAAATTCTTATTGAAGTCATGCGACAGGAAGCCAAAGTTTATTTACCCGTTCGGCTTCAGGAACTGGCATCGAAACACGGATTTCAATTTCAAAAAGTGTTTGTAAAACATGTAAAAAGCCGATGGGGAAGTTGTTCTTCAGTAAACAACATCAATTTAAATCTTCACTTAATGAGACTGCCCGACCGATTGATCGATTATGTATTGCTTCACGAATTGGCTCACACAAAAGAAAAGAACCACAGCAAAAGCTTCTGGCATTTGCTCGAAAGAATATGCCTGGGTTCGAAACAACTGGACCGGGAACTCAAAAAGTACCATGTTGATATTTTTTGAACAGAAAGACCTTTAAACAACTTATTCTATAAAATAAGGAATTATGAACTGGAACGAACTTATATCGAGCAAACGACTTGGCACAAAGCCCGCGGTAAAACAAAACGAACTGTATAACCGCACACAATTTCAACGCGACTACGATCGCTTGATTTTTTCGTCACCCTTTCGTCGCATGCAAAACAAAACCCAGGTATTTCCTTTGCCCGGCAGTATTTTCGTACACAACCGGCTCACGCACAGCTTGGAAGTGGCAAGCGTTGGCCGTTCGCTTGGAAATATATTGGCTGAAAAACTAATTGTAAAGGGCGAAACAAGTCCATTGATTCCGGAACTCGGAGCTGTCGTTTCGGCCGCCTGCCTGGCTCACGATATGGGAAATCCGCCATTCGGGCATGCCGGCGAAGAAGCTATTTCAAGCTATTTCAAAAATGGCAGGGGACATAATTTACAACTCATGCTTCAACCCGAAGAATGGAACGATTTTGTCTACTTTGATGGAAATGCCAACGCTTTTCGCTTGTTAAGTCACCAGTTTAACGGACGCCGCGCCGGAGGATTTGCACTAACCTACACAACCCTGGCCAGCATTGTAAAATACCCATTTGAGTCGGTTGGTATTCAAAAACCCAAGTTTGGTTTTTTTCAATCGGAAAAAGAACTTTACCACGAAATTGCCACCGAGCTCGGCATTAAACAGCTTGGAAATAACCCGTTGAAGTTTGTTCGCCATCCGTTGGTGTTTTTAGTTGAAGCGGCCGATGACATCTGTTACCAAATGATGGATCTGGAAGATGCACATAAACTGGGAATATTGGGTTATGAAACAACCAAAGAACTATTCCTGAACTTTTACGACCAGCAAGCCGATAAAGAAATTCGTAAAAAAATTGAAGAAACCTTTACCGTAGTTTCAGACCACAATGAACGAATTGCCTACTTGCGAGCCGGTGTAATCAATAAATTGGTACACGAGTGTATTGCTGTTTTCGAAAGTAAGCAAGACGACATCTTCGAGGGTTCGTTTCAAAAATCACTAATCAGCCAGTTAAAAGGTACTTCCAGAATAGCGCTGGAAGAAATAAAAGATCTATCGGTTGACAAAATTTACAAACACAGATCAGTTGTGGAGGTTGAAATTTCAGGACACCAAATTATCGGTACATTACTGGAAGCATTTATTGAAGCCCTGTTGGCTCCGGATGAAGGCTACTCAAAACGATTAATCTCCCTGATTCCGGAGCAATACCGCAACAACCACCAAACCACCTATGAAAAAGTGCAATCGGTGATCGATTTTGTTTCCGGAATGACCGATTTATATGCTTTGGATTTATTTCGGAAAATCAAAGGAATCAATTTGCCATCGATTGGCTAACGTTATTTACCGAGCTGGCTCTTTAGCAAACTGACATTGTTATTTAGGCGTTCAATGGTTTCGTCCTTGCTCTGAAGTTCAACTTTCAGCTTTTGCACATCGGCTTTCACCGAAGCTAATTGACCTGAAAGCTGCTCGATTTTTGAATTTTTCTTTTCTAGTTGAGCTTCCAGCTTGGTATTTTCTCCTTTGTTGCGATTCAAGTCAAATTGCACTTCGGAAAGATCGCCAGTTGCTTGTTTTAGTTCCGAAGACAAACTCTGTTTATCAGCTTTCAGTGTTTTAATTTGCTCCTGATACTCTTCCATCTGCTGCGCCATTCGCCTTTTCTCATAACCAAAAGCGTAAATTTTCTCTTCAATACTGTCATCTCTCTCCTGCACATTAGTCGAAAGATCATTAATTTCTCCATGCAGGTCACTTATCATCTGATCCTTTTCTGCATTGCTCGACATCAAGTCTTCCTTGGTTTGCTCATAATCTGCAATCAACTGCTTAATCCGATCCGCTTTGTCGCTATTCTCCGAAGTCAAATCGCGAACACGCTGTTCTGCACGTAGTTTCGAAGACTCCATATCCAGGTATTTTTTCTTCGACACACAAGAAGTCACTAAAAATCCTAAGCAAGTGATCAATATGATAAGGTTCTTTGTTTTCATTATTGAAGTAATTTTTATTTGTTTGTTTCAAAATTAATAACGCTGGCACAATAAATATGTTATTCAAATTGTACTTTTAAATTTGTTTTGGCGTTATTAGCTAAAGTAGAAAAAACCCCGAGCTAAAAAAAACATTATGCGAAATCTAATCATATCTCTGTTTCTAGTCTTCTTGATTTCAACCTCGGTACGCGCCCAAGTCATTAAAGGTCGTGTAGTTGATTCGAACACACAAGAAGGAATTGCTTATACAAATATTGGAGTCGAAGGAACTTTTTACGGTACCGCAAGCGATTCCGAAGGATTTTTTGAGTTGAAGGTTCCTGATGAATTCAAAAATGAAAAGTTATTTTTCTCGGCCGTGGGGTACGGGAACATGGTTCTTCGGATTCCTGAACTTTTGACAAGAGATTTCACGCGAATTCAATTGGTCGAGCAAACGTATGATATTGACACGATAGATGTAGCCGCACAGTCGAGAGTTTTGTTTCGTGTTATCAAAACAGCTGCTGCTAATGTACCCGAAAACTTTTACCATGGTCCACTCGGTCTGAAACTGTATTTTGAAGAAACGAAACAAGTAGCAGGTGCTTCGGAGCAAAAACGCGAAGCGGTTGTTCAGCTATATGACGAATCCGGCTATGCGTCACCCACAATTACCGATGCGTTTAGCAAGCGCCACTTTAAGTTTTCGGAGGTGAAAAAGAATTTTGAATCGTACTCCATTCCAACAGCAAAAACCGGTTTTGAAGAACTGCTTGAAATGGATGTTGCCCGGCTGTCGAACACGATATTTGATGAAAAACTATTGAATGACTTCGATCTGCAGTTGGAAGGAATCAGCAAGTTTAATGACGATTCGGTTTGGATTATTTCCTACAAAACAAGCAAAGCCGATTTGGCTCACACGGGAGATTTCTACGCTACACAGTTAGATGGAAAAATCTACATCAGCCAAAATAACTACGAAGTAATTCGCAACGAATGTGTTATCGATGCAGAAAAAAATCATCCTCACAACAGATCGTTGGCAACTAAAAAGGCTGAACAATCCAAGGTTAATTACCATTATACCGCGACCTACAAACCCTATAACGGGAAGTATGCGGTAAGCTATTTGGATTGTGAAAAAACTTATTTGGATCAAGATAACAATGAAGTGAAATATAGTCGAAAAGCAAGTGTTCTCGAATTGGACACAACTCCTGAAAAAATTCAGGGGAAAGATTATTTTGAGAATGCGGGCTATGTGGAGAGCTTTTGGAATAGTTTTAAAAGACCAGAGTAATAGCAGTCAAAAACTCATAAAAAAAACCGCCCCATTTGGAGCGGTCTCAAAACCTGCAAGATAGCAGTTAGCATTCACTAACTTTCCAACGATTTTTTTTCGTACGACCAGCCAAAGGCCAGTCCAAATACATGATACACCAACACAAAAACCCCTGCTGCAAAAATAGTATCACCAATTACACGCAACCATTTTAAGGTTGCCATAAAAGGTTGCTGCATAAATTCGGCCGAACGTGCATACCAAAGTCCGTATTTGACACTCGCCCAAGTTTGAGCTAAGCCAACCGGCAATACACTAATTAATACCATCAGCAATAAACCAATATTAATGGCCCAGAAAGCAAACTTAATCGGGCCATTTCGCCATTCTTTCGTTAAGTTCATGTCGCGCAAAACAAACAGCATCAACCCAATACCAAGGAAACCATAAACACCGAACAAGGCGGTGTGCCCATGAACCGGAGTCGTATTCAATCCTTGCATGTAATAAAGTGCAATGGGTGGGTTAATTAAGAATCCGAAAATTCCGGCTCCCAGGAAGTTCCAAAACGCTACGGCAACAAAACAGTAAATCGGCCACTTATAAGCCTTTACCCATTCTCCCGATCTACTCAAGGTTAGGTTGTGGTAAGCTTCAAAGCCCATCAATACCAAAGGAACCACTTCGAGTGCACTAAACGTAGCGCCAAGTGCAAGCACCGCCGTAGGCGTTCCTGTAAAATACAAGTGGTGGAAAGTTCCTAAAATGCCGCCGCTCAGAAAAATTATTGTTGAAAAAAGAACGGTAGTTGTCGCAATTTTCGAATGAATCAGTTGCATTCGTACAAACAGGTATGCAATAATTACAGTTGCAAATACTTCAAAAAAACCTTCAACCCAAAGGTGAACAACCCACCAGCGCCAGTATTCAGCAATAGCCAGATTGGTTTGCTGCCCCCACATCAAACCGGCACCATAAAAAGAAGCAATTGCAATAGAAGCAATCAGGAACATAATCAATAAGTTCTGGTTTTCTGTTTTTTCTCTTAAAGCCGGCAACAGGGCTCTCCCCATTAAAAACAGCCAGATGAATAAGCCTGCAAACAGGAAAATCTGCCAAAAACGCCCCAAGTCAACATACTCATAACCTTGATGTCCGAACCAGAAATTCTCTACCAAACCAAATTTTTGCATCACGCCCATCCACTGGCCGGCCAATGAGCCAACCACGATCACAAGCAAGGCGAAAAACAAGACATTCACTCCTAACTTTTGGTATTTAGGCTCCCTTTCGGAAATGGCCGGAGCAAAAAACAAGCCGGTGGCTAACCAGGAAGTCGCGATCCAGAAAATTCCAATTTGAACATGCCAGGTTCTCGAAACGGAATAAGGTAGCCACTGATCGAGGGGAATACCATAAAAAGCACTTCCCTCAACGCCATAGTGGGCCGTAATAATCCCGGCGATTATTTGGACCACCATTAAAAGCGATACAACCCAGAAATATTTCAAAGTGGCTTTCATGGATGGAAAGAGTTTCATTCCTGAAACAGGATTTACTGCCGGTACCTCCAGTTGGTGTTCATCATCCCTACTTGTAGCATAATACCAGGACAGCCAGCCAATTCCGGCCAACAAAACAATTACACTGAAACCAGTCCAAAGGATCAAAGAGCTTGTCGGTTTATTGCCAACTAATTCGTCAGGTGGCCAGTTGTTTGTATAGGAAATTTCCTGTCCGGGTCGCTCGGTAACTGTGGCCCAGGTGGCCCAGAAGAAGAAGGTGCTCATTTTATCCATACGATCCTGAGTTTTGACCGTATTTGCAGGGATAGCGTAGGCTTCGCGAAGATCAGCCTGCTCCTGCCCATTCATAAAAAGCCCCGAGTAATATTCGCCTAAATTACGAAAAGCCTGAGCACGTAATTCTGAAATAACGAGGTTCCCAGTTGCTTTATCGTATGTGTTTGTGCGCATTTCCTTTTGAACCCGGGCCTCCAGGCTTGCTTGCTGTTCATTATCCAACTCCGAATAGGGCTTTCCAAAATCCCTCTCGCCCCAGTAATTCAGCATGAACATGGCTTCACGATGCAACCAATCAGCAGTCCAGTCAGGAGCCTGGTAGGCACCGTGCCCCCACACCGTTCCCAATTCCTGCCCTCCAATCGACTGCCAGACATTCTGACCATCTTTAATACTCTGACCGCTAAAAACGGTTTCGCCTGAATTTGTTACTACTTGATTTGGGATAGGCGGTGCCTGCCGATAAATTTCCCAACCATAAAAAAGAAGAACCGCAAATGACAGTACCATCACTGCGGTGAATCCATACCATAACTTCCTTGTACTCATATGTGTTTTTATTTAGTGGATATTCCTCTCCATTAATCCTCTATTGCAAATGTAAAAAGATTATTTTAGTTTTGCCAATCAGTGGATGTGTTTATCCACTTTTAATTTCAATATCAATAAGTAAAATAAAATCTTATAATTTACCACTATGATTAATTTAGAAACACGAGTAGGAGAAATTGCAAAAAATCATTTTCAAACAGTCAAAGTTTTTGATGATTATCAAATTGATTTTTGCTGTGGAGGAAAACAAAGTCTTGGTGAAATCTGTGACACGAAATCTCTGGACTCAACAGAGGTTATTCAAAAACTGGAGGACGTAATTAAACAACCAACATCGTCACCGGATTTTGATGCGATGTCGTTACCAGAATTAATCCAGTACATAAAAGACAAACATCATGCTTTTGTGCGGGAGAACATTCCCTTGCTTACCAAATTACTGGACAAAATTGAAGAAGTGCACGGTGGGCGCCACCCTGAAATTGCCGAAGTTAATACTCACTTTAAAGAGTCGGCCGGACAACTGACCATGCACATGCAAAAAGAAGAAATCATTCTTTTTCCTTTGGTTGAAAGATTGAACCAGCTAAAAAATGACAATAAAACGATTACAATTGCCAGCAATCAATCTGTTACTCATCCCATAGAAGCAATGATCCAAGAGCACGAGAATGAAGGTGCCCGGTTCGAAGAGATCTCACGATTAACACAAGTCTACTCAATTCCTGACGATGCTTGTAATACCTTCCGTGCAGCCTATGAAACCTTGCATGCTTTTGAAAAAGATCTGCACCGGCATATTCATTTAGAAAATAACATTTTGTTCCCAAAAGCAGCCCTATTAGAGCAAGAAGTCGTGAAAAAAAACTAATTTTGTCGATAAAATAACGATATGCTGTCAAAATCTGCAGAATATGCGATTCGCGCACTGGTGTACATTCAACTTCAAAACTGGGAAGGCAAACGTCCCGGTTACAGGGAAGTTGCGCGTGAAATTGAATCACCAGAGCATTTTACCGCAAAAATTCTGCAGGTAATGACTCGCTTTAATTTAATCTATAGTTTGAAAGGTAGAAATGGTGGTTTTGCTTTTAACGAAAAAGATGAACCACTAATACTCTACCGGGTAATTGTTGCGATAGACGGCGAACGTTCATTTACTCGCTGTAGCTTTGGCTTCAAAAGTTGCGATGGCAACAATAAATGCCCGCTGCACGATGAATTCTCGAAAGTGAGAGGAGATTTTACAAGGCTAGTCAATGAAGAAACTATTCAATCGCTTGCTCAAAAGATAAAAAACGGAGAAGCTGTTTTAACTCAGGATTAGTTCAAAGATTTTCCAAACACCAATTGTAATAAACATTGCGGCAACCAATCGGCGCAACCAAAATTCAATATTTTTAATCCGGATAAACCACTGATTGATGCCTGAAAAGGCGAAGGCTATCAGAATCGTGAAAAACAGGACAATCACACTTGTCCCCAGCGCAAAAAATAGGGGAAGCAATAAACCTGAAGGAGCTGAAAGGGTCATTGGAATTAACAGGCCAAAATACATCACTCCACTATACGAACAAAAAGCCAGGGCAAAAACGACCCCCAATAAAAAGTGCTGTATCAACATATCTCGTTTTTGTTTTTCAATTTTCTCGGAAAGCCCATTAAATGAAGGGAAACGAATTGGAATAATCTCGAGCATTGCCAACCCAATGATCAACAACAAAGGACCAATCATTTTTTCGCCATAGCGAGCCAGAGGTTTGGAAATATTCAAAGCATCGGCTCCAACAAACAAAAGCAAGGCAATTGCTACATAGGTAAATGCACGACCACCGGCATAAAGCAAGCCTCCCATTAGTACCCGCTTTTTATTGGAGGCCTCTTTGCCGACAAATCCAATAGCAGCAATATTGGTTGTGAGCGTACAAGGCCCAAGCGAAGTAATCAGCCCCAGCAAAAAAGCAGACCACAGGGGAAACGAAGATTGATCCAATAAGTTGGTGAAATATTCCTGCATCAGAGTTGATCAATTGTATTTTCAAAAAGCTCCCGGCTCTTTTCTGGTTTGGGTAAACTATACAAGAACAAGTCATTGGTCAAATTAATTGCTCTTTCATCTTTCAAAATAATAACCGACTTAAACACCACATCAAACTGCTTTGCAAAGTCAGCCACTCCCGGATCGTCCAAATTGAATTGACGAAACACAATTTCGCCTTCTTTAAGCTGGCTTGCATAGTTACCTGCAAGTTCATCTTTAATTAGTTGCTCAATGGCGTCGCAAGTTTCACAGCGAATCGACGTTCGAAAATAATAAATGCCAATCTGCCCGGGTTTTGGCATCAACAAATCATCACTTTTAACAGGCTGATTGTTTGTACAAGCCATCATCAAAAGCAGGCCAACGAATAGTATTCCAGTCAATCTCATATCACTCTTTTTACAGGTTCAGCAAAAGCTCCTTCAGTTTGTTATACGTTGGAAGTTGGCCGCTCATCACAACCTTGTTATCGACCACCAACGCAGGTGTTCGCATGACTCCAAGATGCATTATTTCAGTCAGATCTTCTACCTTTTCAACCCGAGCATTCAAGCTCAATTCGGCAACGGCTTTTCGTACCCGATGATCCAATCCCCTGCATTTCACACATCCTGAGCCTAATACTTTAATTTCCATTTCAACTCCGGTTTTTACGTAAAAGTAAGTATTCTGCTGCTAAAATTCACGAACAAAAACGCCAATAGGCTGAACTCCAGATCCTGTTAAAAACGTTTAATTTCTTTTTCTAATTAGTCTGATTTCAAAGATTGTACTATCTTCGCAAACATAAAAATTTCATGAATTTCAAAGTGAGCAAAGCGACATTGCACCGACTTAATTGAAGCGAAATGAGTGGCTGAATATTAACAACTTGCAAACGTTTTGGCACATCAAAGCAACTATTGAAGAATGAAAAACTACAAGTTCATTAACACGGTTACAGGATGGCTGGTATTTATCGTGGCAGCCATTGTTTATTTAATGACGATTGAACCCACTACCAGTTTCTGGGATTGCGGTGAATTTATTACCACTTCGTACAAACTGGAAGTTGGCCACCCGCCCGGTGCACCTTTCTTTATGATTTTGGGACGGTTTTTCACCCTCTTTGCTGACTCCTCAAATGCTGCGATGATGATTAATGCACTTTCGGCTTTGGCTAGTGCGTTTACCATCCTGTTTTTATATTGGACCATCACCCACCTGGCACAAAAGCTGGTCGATGCAGAAAACGAATTCAGCATGGGGCAGGCAATTGGCATTATTGGCAGCGGTGTAGTGGGTGCTCTAGCCTACGCATTCTCCGACACCTTTTGGTTTTCGGCGGCCGAAGGTGAAGTTTACGCTTCGTCCTCGCTAATTACCGCCATCGTTTTTTGGGCCATCCTGAAATGGGAAAATGTAGCCGATCAACCACAGGCCAATCGCTGGATTATCCTTATCGCATACCTCATGGGTATTTCTATTGGTGTTCACTTGCTGAACCTTCTAGCTATTCCCGCAATCGTTTTCGTGTACTATTTTAAAAAATATAAAGCCACCCGCAATGGAATTATTGCAAGTTTGGCAATTTCATTAGTTATCCTGGGCGTGATCATGTACGGTATTATCCCGGGAGTTATCACAATTGCTACCTGGTTTGAGTTAATGTTTGTCAATGGCTTTGGGCTTCCTTTCAATACCGGAACTATTATTTACGCGATCTTGTTTATTGGACTGATTGTCTACGGAATTCATTACACAACCAAAAAGAACCTCGTGCTTTGGAATACCGTGTTGGTAGCTTTTACCGTCATTGTCATTGGCTACTCCTCTTTTGCAATGATTGTTATCCGCTCATCAGCCAACACGCCAATGGACCAAAACAGCCCCGACGACGTATTTTCCATGCTGGGCTATTTGAACCGTGAGCAATACGGAGATCGTCCGTTGGTTACCGGTCAGTATTATAATACACCACTCAATCCTCAAAATCCATATGTTGACACCAAACCTTACTACATTCAGAAAGATGGCAAATACGTGATATCTGACATTCGCCAAAAACCGCAATATGATTCCCGCTTCACCACTTTTTTCCCACGCATGTACAGCAGTCAAGCCCAACATATTCAGGATTATAAAAGTTGGGCCGGGATTGAAGGAAAAACCGTTCAGATTACCAACCGACAGGGAGAAAGCGAAACCATCAAGCTGCCAACGTTTGGTGAAAACCTACGATTCTTTGTGCGGTATCAGGTGGTTCACATGTACCTCCGCTACTTTATGTGGAACTTTGCAGGACGGCAAAATGATATTCAAGGACACGGAGACATCGTAAATGGGAACTGGCTCAGTGGAATCGACTTCATCGATTCCATACGCTTGGGTGACCAAACAAACCTACCTGCCAAATACGCTAATAATAAGGCTCGAAACACCTACTTTTTTCTTCCGTTGCTGCTTGGATTAATTGGTGTATTTTTTCATTACCAACGAAATAAAAAAGACATGTGGGTAGTCTCACTCCTTTTTCTATTGACAGGCTTGGCTATTGTGGTTTACCTGAATCAATACCCACATCAACCGCGCGAACGGGACTATGCCTACGCCGGTTCGTTTTACGCCTTTGCCATTTGGATTGGACTGGGGGTGATAGCACTCTCCGAAACTTTGAAAAAATGGATGCCCGAAACCGTAAGCGCCATAGCTGTTTCAGCGATTAGCCTGGTATTAGTTCCCGGAGTTATGGCCAGCGAAAACTGGGATGATCATGATCGCTCCGGACGGTATACAGCTCGTGACTTTGGTGCCAATTACCTGAACAGTTGCGAGGAGAATGGGATCATTTTCACCAATGGAGACAACGACACTTTCCCCCTTTGGTACAACCAGGAAGTAGAGGGTGTTCGCACCGATTTGCGTGTTTGTAACCTCAGCTACCTGCAAACCGATTGGTATATTGACCAAATGCGTCGTAAAGCTTATGAGTCAGAACCGCTGCCGATTACATTTACCGAAGATCAGTATGTACAAGGAAATCGCGATGTCGTCTATCTGATGAATGATCCTCGCATAAAAGGTGCAGTGGAACTGAAAAAAGCACTCGACTTTGTAAAAGACGACAACCCAAAAACCAAGCTTTCACAAGCAGACAATGCTTCATACATTCCTTCAAAAAGATTATTCCTGAAGGTTGATAAGGAAGCAGTAATTAAAAACGGAGTGGTTCCTAAATCAGAATATGACATGATTGAGGACACCATCTTCTTCAATTTTGAAAATAAAAACTACATCACCAAAGACGAACTGATGGTACTGGACATGATTGCCAACTCGGAATGGAAACGCCCGATTTACTATGCCATTACTGTTGGGCGAGACAAATACCTGGGCTTGCAAGACTATTTCCGGTTGGACGGTTTAGCTTATCGTTTCACGCCCGTCAAGTCAAAACAAGACGGTATCTATTTTGGTCGTGTGAATACCGACAAAATGTATGAGCACATGATGAAGGATTTCAAATGGGGGAATATGAATGATCCGGATGTTTACATCGACGAGAATAACCAGCGCATGATGATGAACATCCGAAATAACTTTAACCGCCTGGCGGAAAGCCTGATTGAAGAGAACAAAACAGATTCGGCGATTAATGTGCTGAACAGAAGCATGGAGCTGATCCCAAGTGAAGTTGTTCCTTACAACTATTTCTCATTGAAACTAGCCGAGAATTATATGGCTGCCGGAGCACTGGAAAAAGGACAAGAAGTCATGCGTGACATTTTCAGTTCGTACAAAGAAGAGATGGACTATTACTTGTCACTGGACTACAAGTATCTTGTTTCAGTTGACGAAGAAGTGCAACGATTGATGTACTTTATGCGCGAAATGGGCGTAACGGCAAGCAAATATAAACTGGATGATTTTTCAAAAGAAATATCAGATAGTTTTAACAGTTATTATCAATCGTACAGCACGTTAAACTAATGTTTCGATTTGATCCGAGAATACAACTTCCGAAAATAGTGACACGCTATTTCCCAAAAGCGCTTTGGCGTTTGCCGGGAAACCAGAAAAGGGTGGTTCTCACCTTTGATGATGGTCCCATTCCGGAAGTAACACCTTGGGTTCTGAAATTACTGAAAGAAGAAAATATAAAAGCCTGTTTTTTCTGTGTAGGTGAGAATGTAAAACGGAATCCGGAGGTTTTTCAGCAAGTGATTGATGCCGGTCACCAGATTGGAAACCATACATTCAACCATTTGCAGGGATTGAAAAATACGGACGAAGTTTATTTTGAAAATATTGAAAAAGCAGCATCCTATATCGATTCGAAACTGATGCGACCACCGCATGGCTGGTTGCGAAAGTCGCAATACCAGAAAGTGATTAAAAACTACCAAATGGTCATGTGGGACATAATCAGTCGTGATTACGATGCAAAAAGCAGCCCCCAAAAAGTGATTGATAATGTGTTAAACTTTGTACGTCCGGGGTCAATTATTATTTTTCACGATTCGCTAAAGGCAGAAAAAAATTTAGAAGTGGCTCTGCCGATTGTTATAAAAAAACTGAAAGAAGAAGGATATCAATTTGCCTTGCTACCCGAAACAAAAGAGGCCAAAGTAGCAAGCTAACAAACAGACAAATTTTTAAGATCATGTTGAATATTTTACTTGTTGGATCAGGAGGAAGAGAACACGCAATGGCGTGGAAAATTAAGCAATCAGAAAAAGTTGACAAGCTGTTTATTGCGCCCGGCAACGCCGGAACTGCCGATGTTGGTGAAAACATTGCTGTAAGCGTTTCCGATTTCGAAGGACTGAAAAAAGTGGTTCTTGAAAAATCGATCAACCTCGTGGTGGTTGGCCCAGAAGTACCTTTGGTTGATGGCTTGCACGATTTCTTTTTGGACGACGAAGAACTGAAAGATGTAAAAGTTGTTGGTCCCCAAAAAGTAGGCGCAACCCTCGAAGGATCGAAAGACTTTGCGAAAGACTTTATGGATCGTCATAACATTCCAACAGCAAAATATAAAACAGTAACCCCCAAAACACTTGGCGAAGGAATTGAATTCCTGAAAACCATGAAAGCACCATACGTTTTAAAAGCGGATGGACTAGCTGCAGGAAAAGGAGTGCTGATTATTGAACATTTAGAAGAAGCCGAGGCCTCGTTAAAAATTATGCTTGATGGCCAATTTGGCGAAGCAAGCAGCAAAGTGGTAATCGAAGAATTCTTGTCGGGTGTGGAATTGTCTGTTTTTGCCATTACCGACGGAAAAGACTACCAAATTCTTCCCGAAGCCAAAGACTACAAACGAATTGGCGAAGGCGATACCGGACTAAATACCGGTGGCATGGGAGCAATCAGTCCCGTTCCTTTTGCCAATGCCGAATACATGAAAAAAATTGAAGACCGCATCATCAAACCAACCGTTGACGGCTTGCAAAAAGATGATATCCCGTATAACGGATTCATCTTTTTTGGATTGATTAACGTTGATGGCGACCCGTACGTCATTGAATACAACGTTCGCATGGGTGATCCGGAAACCGAAGCCGTCATGTTGCGAATCAAATCAGACTTTGTTGACCTGCTTGAAGCAGCAGCCAACGGCACCATGTCCGAACAATCCATCGAAATTGATGAGCGCACGGCTGTAACAGTCATGTTGGTTTCTGGCGGGTATCCGGGCACCTACGAAAACGGTAAAACCATGACTGGATTCGACGAGGTTGAAAACAGTATTTTGTTCCACGCCGGAACCAAGCAGGAATCGAACAAGGTGGTAACTGCCGGAGGACGCGTTATTGCTGTCAGTTCATACGGTTCATCGATGGAAGAAGCCCTGAAACAATCGTATGCGAATGCCGGAAAAATTGAATTTGACGGGCGTTACTTCCGAAAGGACCTCGGGTTCGATCTATAAGATCATAACAAAGGCTATTTAAGATAAAAACGATGATACTCCGAATACTCAAAACGAACCAGGCCTATAACTTTATACTCATCCCGGTACTTGTACTGGTTTTATGGTTTCGTTCGTATATTCATCCGGATTATTTCCCTTTTTTTGAGGGCGAAAGCGATATGTTTCTTTACCAACTGGTGCATCACTGGCTGTCGAAATCGCCATTGATTAGCAACCTGCTTGCCATCTTTTTCGTCATTACACTTTCGTTTCTGATCCTTCGCTTAAATACGACCTATGCCTTTATTCGAGTCCGCACCTTTCTGCCTTCCAACATATTTGTTTTAATTGTTAGTGGTCTGATTTCATTGCATGCCCTTCACCCGGTTTATTTTGCCTTGCTATTTTTAGTTTTATGTGTCGACCGTATTTTTCAATCATACAAAAAAGAAACGTTTTACGCGCAAGCTTTTGAAGCCGGGTTCTTTATCAGTGTGGGAAGTTTGTTCTACTTCAATCTTATTTTCTTCTTTCCCATTATCTGGCTGGGTTTTCTGCTAATTAAAAACAGCCCTAAATGGCGAAATTTTGTCCTGCCCATTTTGGGGCTCATGGTTCCCTGGCTATTTGCCTGGTCATACTATTTTCTCACCGATCAGATTCACGTTTTCAACGCAACCATCTCAAAAAATTTGCACACCGAAAATTACTTTTTGAGACAAAACTTACCGCTTCAGATTTACCTTGGTTTTTTAACCCTAATCACCTTAATTTCAAGTGTGTTCCTGCTAAACCAATACGACGAAAAGAAAATCAGCACGCGTAAGTACTTTCAGGTTTTCTTTTTAATTTTTCTGGTGTCATTCATTTTGCTTATTGCTGTACCTGCGGTTTCTCACGAAATTCTGATCATCATGGCACTCCCGCTAACATTTCTGATCTCGAATTACCTCATCTTCATGAAGAAGAGATTCTGGAGTAACCTAATTATGTACGTTTTTCTTGCCTTGACAATTTACATGCAGTTTACCTGATGGACCCGCAAAAACCAACCTTGGCCATTTATGGAATCCAGGATCGTGATGACTATGAACATCCGCTTTATGTACACGACCACAATCTGGCGATCATGCAAAACGGGCAGGTTCGCGACTTTTTACAACTTGAACGGATTACTTGCAGAAAACGGGACAACAGTTTACACAAACACCTCTATTCCATTTTAAAAGAAAACAAACGACTGGCTGAAGACTTTGATCTGGTATTTGTTGACAACGTTATTGGGAGAACTTTTATTACAACACAAGGAAATGCCCGCTTTGAAGCACCATTGAATCAATCGCTGGCCAATGATCTGGAAGAAGGGAACTGCTGGTGGTTTGGCAAAGAAGTCAAAGCCTGGGTACTGAACCACGAGCTGGCGCATGTTTTCACCTGCCTACCCTTCTATGGCAATTTCAAAAACAACAGCTTGCTTGTTCATTTTGACGGTGGAGCCAGCAAAAGCAATTTTTCAGCCTGGCTTTTTCGAGACAACAAGATTGAAAAAATTACAGCCACCTGGGATTATCATCACCTCAGCGCTTTGTTCAACGCCAATGCGTTGGTATTTTCCGTAATTGGAGCAAAGTTGAATGAGCAGAATTCGGTTCCCGGTAAAATGATGGGACTTGCCGGCCATGGAACGTTCCAGCCAGAGTTAGCCGAATGGCTAAAAACGCATGATTACTTTCAAAACATCTGGGCAAAAAAATCAGTCTTCTTCCGACAAGCAAAGGAGGATTTTAATATTGAATTGAGATCGTTTGACCAGAAAAACCCGTTTCTGCAAAATATCATCGCCACGATTCACGAACTGTTTGTGCGCGAAACTCTTTTAATTTTTCAGAATCTCCGACAGCAAACCGGATGCACGACGCTATACTATTCTGGTGGCTGCGCGTTAAACATTGTGGCCAATACGCGACTGATTGAATCCAAGCTGTTCGATGAAGTTTTTATCCCGCCCTGCTGCGAGGATTCGGGCCTGGCATTGGGTGCTGCCGCATTTGCCGAGTGGAAAAAACATGGGCAAGTGGAGCAGCATTCAGCGTACCTTAACAATTGGAATTTGCCAACAAATAAATCTCAATACAACACCGATGATTTAGAGCAAGCTGCCAAATTACTAATCTCCGGCAACGTAATTGGCGTCTGCAATGGTTTTGGAGAAGCGGGTCCTCGTGCATTGGGCAACCGAAGTCTGCTGTGCCTGGCCAACAACAAAAGTCTCGCTAAAAAAATAAGCATGCAACACAAGCAGCGCGAGTGGTATCGCCCGGTTGCTCCTGTGATGTTGGAAAAAAATGCCCGTTATTTTACCGGGCAAACATCCATCCATCAGCTCAGTCAATACATGCTGCTCGACTTTTCAATCCTGACTGAGAAACATGCCGAACTGGAAGGTGCTGTTCATCGTGATGGAACTGCCCGCATCCAAACTCTTTTTAGTCGGAAGCAGAATCCCTACCTCTGGGATTTACTCAATCTGCTCGATGAAAGATATCAGGTTAGGGCGTTGATCAACACTTCTTTTAATGCCAAAGGTGAGCCAATTGTGCATACGACAGCAGATGCACTGAAGTCAGCAAAAGAAATAAAAATTGATGGAGTTGTGATCGATGGGAAGGTGCAAAAAATAGCCGATTACTGAAAGATACTTCTACTTGGAATTCTTCCCCAACACCTCACGAATTAACGATAGTAATTTCTTTCTCTGAATTGGTTTCGAAATGTAATCCGTACAACCAGCAGCCAGAATCATGCTTCTCTCTTCGGGCATGGCATAAGCTGTTTGTGCAATAACCGGCATGGTCAATCCGCTTTTGCGAATTTCGGCAATCGTTTCATAACCATTCTTAACAGGCATATTAATATCAAGCAAAATCAAATCCGGAGTATCCTTCTTCAACAGCTCTAGCAATGACTGACCATCCAACGCTGTCTTAACAACCACGCCCTCGGTAAGTAACACCTCTTCCAGGTAAATTAATGAGTTCAAATTGTCTTCAGCTATAAAAACTTTACTTCCGCTAAGACTCCATTTTCCGTTGTCTTGCTCTACCTGTTCTGGCACCCCCATTTCACCTTGATCCGAAAAAGGTAAGGTAAAGTAAAAGCAACTGCCTTCGTCCACATTCGATTCAACCCAAATACTTCCACCAAGCAACTCAACTAATCCTTTGCAGATACTCAGCCCCAACCCGTTACCTTCTTTCATAGAGAAACTTTCGACCTGAATAAACCGTTCAAAAATCGCCTTCTGTTTCGTATCAGAAATACCAATCCCGGTATCTTTTACATAAAACTCAATCATTTCGCCTCCCGCTCCTGCTTTTATGGAATAGCCAAATTCAACAAATCCTTCTTTCGTAAACTTCATGGCATTATTGATCAAGTTATTCAGAATTTGTTTCAACCGCACGGGATCCGTTTTCAGATAAATATCATTTGACAATTCAATTTGTGGCTCCTTTAATTGAATCGTATTACTTTGGCGAAGCTTTTTGCTTTGTTTTTGGGTGATATAGACCTCCTGCATAATTTTATTGACATTGCTGAGGCTGAAAAACAAAGGCAGTTGATTTGATTCCAATTTTGAAAAATCAAGAATATCGTCAATAATCTGAAGCAATTGAATTCCTGAATTCCTAATGATTTCGCTATAATCCTCGAATTGTCCCTCTTCGAGATCAGGGGACAGCAATTCGGAAAAACCAAGAATTGAATTGAGCGGTGTTCGGATTTCATGACTCATATTGGCCAAAAATGCAGTCTTTAACCGCTCGCTTTCCTGTGCTCTGTCAATTGCCTTTTCCAGTTCGATGTTGATTTGTTTGAATTTTTCATTTTGAACTTCAACTGCATGGGTGCTTCCTAAATCATCAATCATCATATTTAATCCCATGGCAAGTGAATCCAAGAGATCATCTTTTTCCGACAACTCCAGCTGAACAGAAAAGTCGCCCTGCCCGACCTTCATAATCACCTCAATCATCTCCTCAATCCGAATTTTATCTCTCTTTTTCTTCATCATTCTATTCGCCGTAAATTCTTATTGATCTTTAGGCCACCGTTCAATTTATTCTCTCAACCAGGCTATGGCTTCCTCTTTTGTTGAGAAAAAGTGTATTTTGTTACCGCTGCTAACTCGCATAACAAATGAGGCGATTACCTTTGCAACCGGATGCAGTCCGAAAGTGGCAACTTTTTCCGTGTTGTCATGCTCAGTCAAAGTTTTCCACGTTTTTCTAGCTTCAGGAGAGTTTTTTCCTGACTTATTCAGGTCGATCAGAAAATTCACTTTCCCTTTAATTAAACCAGACATCTTCAAGCAAATTTCAGCTTGTGCTTTAGCAAATTCGGTTGTCTGCTCGCCCATCGCAATTACATAGATAATATTATCATGGATTAGGGAAGTTTTATTTGTATTGACCCATATTTCTTTTTCACTTATTTCTCTCACCTCAATTTTTTCATCAATATCGCCCATGTTTCAAAGGATAAATAGTTTACCAGACATACGATTAACTAATAATAGTACTCCGAAATATATCATTTTTTTGCCACTAGTCGATTGTTTCCAAGGTTTTTATGCTTTTAAGGACATCAAAGTTATTCAATTAATTATTCAGATGTGTGTCATGTTGATTTTTGTCAACTTCATTTGGTATCTTTTCACTTGTCTGTGTGGCATTTTTGCTTGTATTGATCACACCTTTTGGGTAAGAAGATCATCAACTCAGACCTCCAACCGCATTAACCAACCACATTGCAACAAATTCAGGACAATTTGCCGGGCAATTCTATATTTTTCAGAAAAAAAATCGTCATTTCTGCTGTAACGTCTGGAAAGATTGTTCGTCCTATTTAAAGAATCTCGACAGGAGGGGGATCGAAAAAGCCCACTCACATAGAAAAATCGGTTGTTCATCGAATTTATTACAAAAATAAGCCTTGAATTTCGGAATTTTAATACCTCAAAGCAGAAAACAATTAAACAAATGATCAAACTAAACAACATTCACAAATCCTATGTCATGGGTAACAGCAAGCTACATGTGCTCAAAGGCATCAATCTGGATATTGAGCAGGGAGAGTTTGTTTCCATTATGGGATCATCCGGTTCCGGCAAGTCAACCTTGCTCAATATACTAGGTATGCTCGATAACCACGACGAAGGAAGCTATTACCTAAACAACCAACAGATTAAAGACATGAGCGAAAAGAAAGCCGCCCAACTTCGTAATGAATTGGTTGGTTTTGTTTTTCAGTCCTTCAACCTGATTTCGTTTAAAAATGCGATGGAAAATGTTGCTCTTCCGCTTTATTACAAAGGAGTAAAACGCAAAAAGAGAAACATTATAGCCATGGAATACCTCGACAAGCTTGGATTAAAAGATTGGGCTGAGCACATGCCCAACGAAATGTCGGGAGGTCAGAAACAGCGCATTGCCATTGCCCGGGCGCTAATATCGAAACCAAAATTAATTTTGGCCGATGAACCAACAGGAGCTCTGGACACCACAACATCGTACGAAGTAATGGAGATTCTGAAAGAGATCAATAATGACGGAATCACCGTTATTCTTGTAACCCACGAGCACGACATTGCTTCGATGACCAAAAAGATTATTCGCCTCAAGGATGGACAAATCCATGAAATTATTCGAAATGGAGACCTGAGTAACTTTCGGGAAGCCTATACGAAAGAATTGGAAACCATTTAGCCCTGAAACCATGTTCGATATCGACAAATGGCAAGAAATCATTGCCACCATCAAAAAAAACAAATTGAGAACTTTCCTTACCGGGTTTGCCATTGCATGGGGCATTTTTATGCTCATGGTATTGCTGGGTGCGGGAAACGGGCTAAGCAACGGTGTAGGTTCAAACTTTGAGGGTAACGCAACAAACGCAATGTGGATTTGGAGCCGCGAAACAAGCATGCCCTATCAGGGACTAAAAGCAGGCAGAAGGATTTATTTTGATATGAAAGATTACGATGAAATAAAAAAACTAGACGACATCGATAAAATTTCAGCAAGATATTTCAGCAATTCACGTACCTATTCATTCAGCAACGAATACGGACAATACACCACACAAGGCTGTCATCCTGATTATCGGGATATCGAAAAATTAAACATTGACGAAGGCCGTTTCATCAACGAAATCGATATTCAATATAAACGAAAAGTAGTCGTCATTGGTAAAGACATTAAAGAAGCACTCTTTAAAGGAATTGAGCCGGTTGGAGAGTATTTGAACATTGGAGGTGTACTCTATAAAATTATTGGCGTATATGCCGAGTCTGATCCGCGGGAAGGAGCACAACAGGGACTCATCCCAATTACAACTGCTCAATTAATATTTAACATTGGCGATCGCATTCACAATCTGGCCGTTACCACCAAAGATCTTTCGAAAAAAGAGAGCCTTCAAATTGAAAAGAAAATTCGCACGCTGCTTGCTGCAAATCATAAGGTTGACGTAAACGATACCCGGGCAATTGGTATCTACAATTCGTTGGAAAATTACATCGAAACCATGAATATCTTTAAAGCCATAAATATCTTTATATGGCTAATAGGCATCGGGACACTCATCGCCGGCATTGTAGGGGTTAGCAACATTATGCTCATTGTAGTAAAAGAGCGAACCAAGGAAATTGGTATTCGAAAAGCCATTGGAGCCTCGCCTTCGTCAATTATTGGTTTAATCTTGCTCGAATCGGTATTTATCACCCTATTGGCTGGATATATCGGCATGCTATTCGGAATTTCATTGATGGAGCTTATTAACTTTGTTATGGAGCAACAAAGCTCGGCTGCATCAAGCGGCGATCGCGGGCAATTTACGATGTTTTTGAACCCGACTGTTGATCTTCGTATTGCAATTAGCTCGTTACTACTTTTGGTTGGCGCCGGTACCTTGGCCGGATATATTCCTGCAAAACGAGCAGCATCAATAAAACCGATTGAAGCACTCCATAACGAATAAACAAATACGATGATAGAAAGATTTAACGAAATATTATCCGCTTTAAAGAAAAATAAGCTACGCAGCTTTTTAACTGCATTTGGGGTTTTCTGGGGAATATTCATGCTTATTATTATGGCAGGAGCCGGAAAAGGACTTGAAACCGGTATTACTGACGGAGTTGGTAAAATTGCCGTAAACTCATTTTTTATGTGGACACAACGAACAAGTAAGCCTTATGAAGGATTCAGGCGTGGCCGCAACTGGGATTTCAACAATGAGGATATTGAATATATTCGCAGCCATATTCCTGAAGTTAAAACAGTTGCACCTCGACTTTTTGGTTCGTGGTTGAGCGGAAATAATACGATCAGGGGAGACCGAAGCGGTTCATTCAACATTAAAGGAGATTACCCCGAGTGGGCAAACATCGATCCCGCCGAATTTCCGAAAGGGCGCTGGTTAAACGAAATTGATATTAAACAACGCCGAAAAGTTTGTGTTGTTGGCGAGAAAGTTGTTGACGAAATGTTTTCGAAAGACGAAGAACCTATTGGTGAATATCTAAAAATAGGAGGAGTGTTCTATCAGATAGTCGGAGTCATTCATCCGGTATCAAATATGAATATGAATGGCAAGACCGACGAAAGCATCTTTCTGCCATTTACAACGATGCAAATTGCCTACAACTACGGAAATGATGTTCACATGATGGGCATTACTGCCGCCGAAGGATTGAGTGCAAGTGCTGTTGAAGAGAAAGTGATTTCAGCGATTAAAAAACGACATAAAATTGCACCGGACGATGTGCAGGCAGTTGGACACATAAATATTGAAAAGCAATTTAAGCAATTCGCTACCTTATTTGGCGGCATTAATATTTTAACATGGATTGTAGGAATCGGTACGCTGCTGGCAGGCGTTATCGGTGTTAGCAATATTATGCTGGTAATTGTGAAAGAACGGACCCAGGAAATCGGAATTATGCGAGCTATTGGTGCCACCCCTCGTGTAATCATTGCCCAAATAATTTCCGAGAGTGTTTTTTTAACCACTATTGCCGGATATTTTGGACTCTTTTTCGGAATTTTTCTTTTAGAACTGGCCAATAAGGGACTCGAAAGCGCTGCTGAGAATGGAGCAGATATTTTCATTAAAAACCCCGGGGTAAACTTAACCGTTGCCGTTTCGTGCCTGTTAATCCTCATTATTTCAGGAGCTTTTGCAGGCTATATTCCGGCACGCAGAGCCATTCAAATAAAACCGATTGATGCACTAAGAACAGAAAATTAAAAAATAATAATACCACAGCCATGAAAAAATTCTTTAAAATCTTACTAATTGTCATCCTAATTACTTCCTTCTTCGGAACAGTTTATTTTTTGTATTCAAAGTCGAACAGCCAACCAGATGTCTATAAAACCGAAACCCCGAAAATAGACAACATTACAAAAAAAACGGTTGCAACAGGTTCGGTTGTTCCCCGTAAAGAGATTGAAATAAAACCGCAAGTGTCCGGAATCATTGAAGAAATTTACCTTGAAGCTGGTTCGGAAGTAAAAAAGGGAGACATTATCGCCAAAGTAAAAATCATTCCCGATATGGTAACCTTAAACAATGCCGAATCGAGAGTAAATCAGTCACAATTAAACTACGAAGATTCAAAAATTGACTACAATCGACAAAAAGAGCTTTTTGATAAAAAAGTTATTCCTTATGGAGAGTACCAAAAAGCACAACTGTCGTTTAACGCGGCTCGCGAAGAGCTAAATGCAGCACAAAACAACCTTGATCTGATTCGAAAAGGAGCGACAAAACAAACAGCGCATGCATCCAACACGCTTATCCGATCAACGATTAATGGAATGATCCTGGATGTTCCGGTGGAGGTTGGAAATTCTGTTATCCAATCAAACACCTTTAACGATGGAACCACAATCGCTGTTATTGCCGATATGAGTGACATGATTTTCGATGGCAAAGTAGACGAAACCGAAGTCGGTAAAATTCACGAGGGAATGGACATCGTTTTAACAATTGGAGCGATTGAAAATGAAAAGTTCGAAGCAAAACTCACCTACCTCTCGCCCAAGGGGGTGGAAGAGAACGGGGCCATTCAGTTTGAAATTAAAGCCAACGTAAACCTGAAAGAAGGACAATTTATACGTGCCGGGTACAGCGCCAATGCCAATATTGTTTTAGAAAAAAAGGATAGCGTAATGGTGATACCTGAAGGTTTTCTGAATTTTGAAAACGATTCGTCCTTTGTTGAAATTAATACCGGAACAGAAGAAGAACCCAACTTCGAAAAACGATTTGTACACACCGGTCTTTCTGATGGAATTAATATTGAAATTACCGAAGGCCTCAGTCTGAAAGATAAAGTTAAAGGGGAGAAAATTGATCCAAAGAAAGTAAAAGAAAAAGAAACAAACGCTGGCTAACCGCCTGGATCAGACCACCATTTTTGCGGTTAAAATAACGCGACTAAATCAACACTATTTCAAACGAATGACTAAATTAGCCCATTGGATAACAAAAAGAAATCAACCATGAAACATTTATTTCAGATTGTTGCACTGATCACTCTTATTTTTTCGGGAACTGCACAAGCCCAACAGAACTGGGATTTGCAGCAATGCATCGATTATGCGCTCGAAAATAACATTCAGATTCAGCAACAATCAATCAATACCGACTACTATCAGAATGAATTGCAACAAGCCAAAAACAACCGCTTGCCATCGCTAAGTGGAAACTTGTCAAACAGCTTTAACTTTGGCCGCTCGTTGCAATACGACAACACCTACGCCGATTATAATTCGAACCAGACCGGAGCCAGCCTGAGCGCCAATGTTCCTCTTTGGAATGGTTTCAGGCTGCAAAACTCAATTGACAAAGCAGACCTGGACTTAAGAGCCAGCCTGGCAGATTTGCAAAAAGCCAAGGATGACATTAAGTTATACATTGCAGCTGCATATCTTGAAATTTTGTTTGCCGAAGAATTGGTGCAAGTCGCCGAGGATCAACTGGAAGTAACCAAACTACAGATTGACCGAACCCAAAAATTGGTTGATGCAGGAAGTCTGGCCAAAGGAAGTCTGTTGGAAATTGAAGCCCAACAAGCCAATGAAGAATTGAACCTGGTCAATCAGCAAAATAGCCTGCAACTAGCCTATCTTAATTTGTACCAGCTGTTGGAGATCGCTTCTCCCGATCAGTTCAAAATTGAAAAGCCGGTATTGCCCGTTGTTAAAGCAAACGGATCGTTGCTCAATTCGATGGACGTCTTTCGAAATGCAGTCAAAATCCGCCCCGAGGTAAAAAGTGCCGAATATCGCCTGGGAAGTTTACAAGAGCAAGTAGCCATTGCTAAGGGAAGCCTCTACCCCAGCCTGACTTTTGGGGCAGACTATTACAACGAATACAACAACAAATATTTCTATTCTCCAACAGAGGAAAACCCGAATCCGGGTGTGATTTCGTTTGGCGATCAGTTGAAAAACAACGATCGCTATGGTCTTGGCGTAAATTTGAGTATCCCGATATTCAATAAAGGCCAGGTTCGCACTCAAATTAAAAATGCCGAGTTGCAGGTACTGAATCAGGAATATGAACTGCAGAGCACCAAAAATACGCTTCGTAAAGATATTGAGCAAGCTTATACCAATGCCCTGGCCTCCTTAAAAAAATATATGGCCAGTAATAAAGCAGTGGAATCAACACAGGAAGCTTTTCGGTATACCGAAGAAAAATTTAACGTAGGTATGGTCAACTCGGTAGAATATAACCAATCGAAAAATAACCTGGCCAAAGCCAAAAGCGATCTGGCTCAGGCCAAATACGAATATATTTTCCGAACCAAAATACTCGATTTCTACAACGGCAACCCGTTGAATTTGTAAGATTTTGTTGCTCTGAATTGAAAGATCCGGTCTGTCTCCTGCAGACCGGATCTTTTATTGGCTTCTACAAGCGATTTTCCGGCTTGCGGGTTTCTTTGTGACTACTCTTGCAGACCCACCCGCAGTTGCAGCTCACATGCAGAGCCGTCAGCTTTATACCTTCGCAATTGCAGGGTCTTGCCTGAGGCGTCGGATTCTTGCCCGCGCTGTTGCGGGAGCTTGCCCGGCGCGTCAGATTGCCACTTCCTGCAATTGCGCGGCTGGCTACCCGAGGCCTCGGGTAGCCAGCCGC
>NZ_JBSQYS010000046.1:0-37605 GCF_055140945.1 Sunxiuqinia sp. | reverse complement strand
CCATTGAACGGGACAACAGCACCTTAAAAGGCATTTTGCCCAAAGTTTACGGACGACAAAATCTCGATGTTCAATCCCTGGGCGGGTTGATCGACACCATTGGAACCATTGCTCTCGGCGATAAGAAATCAAAAAGTCAGGATGTTCTTGGGCGTGTTTATGAATATTTCTTGGGACAGTTTGCTTTGGCCGAAGGGCAAAAGGGCGGACAGTTTTACACACCCGAAAGTATTGTCCGACTTTTAGTAGAGATGCTTCAACCATACAAAGGACGGGTTTATGACCCTTGTTGCGGCTCCGGAGGAATGTTCGTTCAGTCTGAAAAATTTATTGAAAGTCACCAAGGACGGCTGGACGATATTTCGGTTTACGGACAGGAAAGCAACCAGACCACCTACCGTTTGTGCCGGATGAACTTGGCCATTCGTGGCATCGATGGCTCCAACATCAAATGGAACACCGAAGGTTCGTTTCTGAACAATGCCCATAAAGACCTGAAAGCCGATTACATCATCGCCAACCCTCCGTTCAATGTGAGCGACTGGAGTGGCGAATTGTTGCGCGATGATGCCCGCTGGCAATATGGCACTCCGCCTTCCGGAAACGCAAACTTTGCCTGGGTGCAACATTTCCTGTATCACCTGAAACCCGATGGCGGGCATGCCGGTTTTGTTTTGGCCAACGGATCGTTAAGTTCCAATACGGGCGGCGAAGGGGCTATCCGGCAAAAACTGGTTGAAAACGACTTGGTGGAATGCATTGTCATGCTTCCGAAAGCCTTGTTTTTTAACACCGGCATTCCGGCCTGTTTGTGGTTTTTGCGCCGGGGAAAGAAGCAACGCCGTGGAGAAGTGTTGTTTATTGATGCTTCGGAACTGGGTTATATGATCGACCGCAAGAACAGGGCTTTTGCGCCCGAAGACATTAACCGCGTGGCAGATACTTACCACAACTGGCTCAATAGCGAAGAGGTTTATGAGGATGAAAAAGGTTTTTGCAAATCGGCCAGCCTGACGGATATTCAGAAGCACAAGTTTGTGCTCACACCGGGGCGTTACGTGGGCATCCCCGATGAGGAAGATGACGGCATACCGTTTCAGGAAAAAGTAGATAAGCTTACTGCCCGCTTACGTGAACAAATGGAACAAGCCCAACAGCTTGATCAGGAAATCAAAACCCAACTGGCAAAGATTGGCATAGAATTATGAAACTGACTGAGCAAATAGGAAAAGGCGAAAGCAAAACGCTCGAATTAAAAGAAGCTTTGCCCAAAAACGAAAACATCGCCAAAACCGTGGTTGCCTTCTCCAATACCAGCGGAGGTAAACTGATTATTGGCGTAAACGATCAAAGGGAAATTATCGGCATTGAAGACAACGAGCTGTTTGATATGCAGGATAAAATTGCCTCGATTATTGCCGACAGTTGCTCTCCGGGAATCCTGCCCGAGATTTACAGCGTAAACATCGAAGGCAAACTGGTATTAGTGATTGAAGTGGTACGGGGCAATTTAAAACCCTACTTTCTGAAAAGCCAGGGTAAAGCCGATGGTACTTACATTCGCATCGGGGCCACCAACCGGCCTGCTGATTTGGATACGATTGCTGAACTGGAGCGACAAAAACGACACATTAGTTTTGACGAAGAAATCTGCTATGATGCGACGTTTGACCAGCTCGACATTTCTCCAATTCTGCAACGGTTTGAAAACATTGGCAAACCGCTGACGGAGGATAAACTCAGAAACCTGAAACTGATTAAATCAGAAAACGGCACAGATTACCCCACCAATGCGCTGATGATATTGCTCGGTAAGTTTTCGCATTGTACGGTCAAGTGTGCCCGGTTTAAGGGGACGACCATGGATGTTTTTACGGACAAGAAAGAGTACGGTGGCGACATTTTTACCATCCTTGAAAACACCCAAAGTTTTGTATTAAACCACATTAACCTGAAAGCGGAAATTAAGGGACTGTACCGGGATGAAACCTACGAAATTCCGGTGGTGGCGCTGCGCGAAAGCTTGACCAATGCCTTAATCCACCGCGACTACGTGAACCAGGGCCGGGACATTAAGGTGGGGGTTTACGATGATATTGTAAACATCGTGTCCCCGGGCAGTTTACCCAGCAACATTACCATGGAAGACATTTTTAACGGACGCAGCGAAGCGCGTAACCGGGTCATTGCCCATGTTTTTAAGGAATTGGGCCTGATTGAACAATGGGGAAGCGGAATAAGCCGGATTATCAATGCCTGCAAGGAACAGGGTTTGCCAACTCCTAAAATTGAAGAGAAGAATGATTTTTTTGACGTAGAGCTTATTCGTCCGCGAACGATTACGGATGATTATGAACGATTAGCGGATGATAAACAGCCCGAGTTGAACACAGAGAAGCCCGAGTTGCAGCCCGAGTTAAAAAATGTACAGCCTGAGTTACAGCAGGAGTTCAAAGACTGGATAGAACTGGGACTTGAGAAAGAACAGTTAGAGTTGCAGCAGGAGTTCAAAAACAGACAGCCTGAGTTGCAGCCCGAGTCATTATATGCAAACTTAGTTCTCAGGCTGGCAGAAAGCAACTTGTCAAAACAAGAGTTAGCCGATGCGCTCGGTCTCAAAAGTATCTCGGGTCATTTAAAAATGGTAATCAACAAGCTGTTGGACGACCGATTAATTGAATGGACGATACCCGAAAAGCCCAACAGCCCGAAACAAAAGTACATGCTTACCAAACGGGGATTGGCTTTTTATACTTTGGTAAGAAAGGAAGGTGATAAATGAGTGAGTGGATAGAAACAAAAATAGATGCACTAACAACTGACATCATTGATTGCGTAAATAAAACTGCACCTAAAGTGCCATATGAGACTCCTTACAAAATGATTAGGACGACCAATGTGAAAGATGGGAGATTGGATGTAAGTGAAGTGAATTTTGTAGAGGAGGGTGTCTTTAAGAAATGGACAAGAAGAGGATTGCTTGAGAAAAATGACATTCTACTAACCAGAGAAGCTCCTTTGGGTGAAGTTGCACGAATTACTAATGAAAAAAATTACTTTCTAGGTCAACGAATAATGATGTATAGACCTGACCCACAAAAAGTAGACCCTGACTTCCTTTTTTATGCCATGCTTGGACGTGAAGTGAAACATCAGATTAAAGCTTTTGGTATGGGCTCAACTGTTGAGCACATGAGAGTCCCTGATTGTTCAGAAATTGTAATTAAGCATCCTAAAGACACCGAAGAACAAAGTTGTATTGGTAAAACTCTATCAAACCTCGACCAAAAAATCACCCTTCTCCGCCAGCAAAACCAAACGCTGGAAGAAGTGGCGCAAACCCTGTTTAAGCGCTGGTTTGTGGAGTTTGAATTTCCCAATGAAAATGGCGAGCCCTATAAAAGCTCCGGCGGCAAAATGGTTGAAAGTGAATTGGGGGAAATTCCGGAGGGGTGGAGAGTAGGAGTATTAAGTGATATTATTGAGTTAACAGGAGGAGGGACCCCAAAAACTACAATCGAAGCATATTGGGGTGGAGATATATGTTGGTATTCCGTAGTTGATGTTCCTAGCGATGGAGACTGTTTTGTTGTCGACACTGAAAAGAAAATTACGCAGAAAGGCCTTGAAAATTCATCAACAAAGCTACTACGAAAAGGAACGACGATCATAAGTGCGAGAGGCACTGTTGGAAAGTTAGCAATAACAGGATTAGCAATGGCCATGAATCAATCGTGCTATGGAGTAAATGGCAAGAATAGTTATGGCGATTTTACAACATTTTTCCAATTAAACTATGCGTTGAAGGTGTTAAAGCGAAGGGTTCATGGTGCTGTTTTTGATACGATAACAAAGGCAACATTCGATGGAATTGAAATAAGTATTTCAACACCAGAGACTTTGATGGCGTTTGAAGTTACGATTAAACCAATAATGAAAAAAATACTTTGTAATGTAAATGAAATCCAAACCCTTACCCAATTACGCGACACTTTGTTGCCAAAGTTAATGAGTGGGGAGTTGCGGGTAAAAAATCAGATAAAACTTGGATAATGAAAATTGAAAAGGTGACGATTAAAAATTTTCGTGGTTATAAAGACGAAACCACAATTGCAATAGACGACTTAACAGTATTTGTTGGCAAAAATGACATGGGCAAATCTACTATTCTTGAGGCACTTGATATTTTTTTTAATGGGAAAAATGCCATTGCCAAAATTGAAAAAGATGATGTAAATGCAGCCAACCGGATGAATGGAGAATGTGATATCATTCTTGGCGTTACTTTTTCAGATTTACCATTAAACATTGTACTGGATGACACGAATGAAACGACCTTATCTAGCGAATATTTGGTCAATACCGATGGTCGGTTAGAGATTATCAAGTTGTTTCCTAATGGTGGATCAGAAAAGGTATTTTTCAATGCTCTGCACCCAACGAATAAAAATTGTGAAGATCTACTTCTAAAAAAACGGCCGGAACTCCAGAAAATAGTGAAGGAGAATGAAATTGAGTGTGAAAATCGCACCATAAATGCGGAACTTCGAAAAGCTATTTGGAATCACTTTCAAGAAAATTTGAATTTGCAGGAGATTTATATAGATGCGAATAAAATAAGTGAAAAGGACCTCTGGGAAAAGCTGAAGAACTATATGCCACTTTACGCCCTATTCCAATCGGACAGAAAAAATAGCGATGGAGATAGTGAGGTTCAAGACCCAATGAAATTGGCAGTTCGTGAAATCTTATCAGCTCCGAATATCGTTCAATAGTTTGATGAAATTGCTCGAACCGTTGAAACAAAATTGAGAGAAGTGGCTGGAACTACGCTAGAGAAACTGAGAGAAATGAATCCAGACATCGCAGATCAACTAAGCCCTGTAATTCCATCGTCTGATGCGCTGAAATGGAACGACGTTTTCAAAAATGTTACAATCACCAGTGATGATGATATTCCATTCAATAAGCGTGGAAGCGGTGTTAAACGTCTTATTCTAATTAATTTTTTCCGGGCCGAAGCTGAGAGACGGAAAATTGAACGCTACGTTCCAGATGTTATTTATGCCATTGAGGAGCCCGAAACATCTCAGCATCCAGATCACCAACGAAAACTAATAAAGGCATTAATTGAGTTGTCAGGCCTGGGTAGTACGCAAGTGATAATAACGACACATAGCCCTTCCGTTGTTAAGGAATTGAACTTTGGTAGCTTGAGATTATTGCAAAAGAATGGTGAAGGAGTAGAGGTGAAAGATGTAGAACCTCAAGCTCTTTCGTTCCCTTCCTTAAATGAGATCAATTTTATTGCGTTTGATGTTGTTCCAGAAGAATATCATAGCGAGCTCTACGAAAAATTAAAAGAATTATATGACGAGAGGGAGGAGAGAAACGCAAATGTAAAACAGTTTGACATAGCCTTTTTTCATCAGGAAAAAGGAGAAGTTTTATCAAGTCCGTGGAAAGGTAATCCCAATAGTGCAACAATCCATACGTTTATTAGGAATCAAATTCATCATAGAGGAGAAAATGGAGTGGCATCAGAAACAGACCTGCTGGCTTCTATAAGAAGTATACGAGAGTTTATATTGGGGTGGAATTAGGTCACTTCTAAATATTGAATTGAAATAATTATGACGAATTACGATTTTTCAACATTAAATAGTAGCGATCTTGAAAATCTGGTTTGTGAATTATTGAACGCAGAACAAAAAGACGGATCATCTGTGAAATATCGAACATTTAAAGAAGGAAAGGATCAGGGAATAGATTTTCTGTATTCTACTGATGAGGAGAAGTATGAGCACGTGGGACAGGTGAAGCATTACCTCAAATCAGGGTATGCAAAAATGTTTAGAACTTTGAAAGACACAGAAGTTGCAAAGGTTAAAAAGTTAAAGCCATCTAGATATATCTTGGCCACGTCCGTCGCACTAAGTGCGGCTAATGGACGCGACATCCAAACTCTTTTTACACCTTACATTCGGAACCTTTCTGATATTTATGGGCAAGATGATTTAAATAGACTGTTATCAGTACATCAAACCATTGAGAAGTCTAATTATAAGCTGTGGTTTTCCTCTAGTTCTGTTTTGGAGGCAATATTGAATTCAAATTTGTCCTTTAGAGCCAAAAGCTTTGTGGAAAATGAACTGACAGCAGACATTGCAAAGTTTGAAATTACTCCCTACTTTGACGAGGCTAAAGAAAAGCTTGAGAAGTTCAGCATCGTAATAATCACAGGAGATCCGGGAACAGGGAAGACTGCGTTGGCAGAAATGCTGATCTATGGATTTATAAAAAATGGCTATGAGCTTAGCTTTGTTATAGATGATGTTTTCGATGCAGAAAGACAGCTAAGGCCTGACGACTCAAAACAAGTAATCTATTTTGATGATTTTCTAGGAAGTAATGAAGAGGAGAGAAAAAAAGCGCTATCAGTAGAAGCGAGACTTTTGCGGTTAATTACTCAAGTAAAAAAACTCGAAAATAAAGTACTAATACTTACAGCTCGAAGTAATTTGATAGCAAAAGTGATTAGTGAGTCAGAGAAGCTCCAGATGAGAAGGCAAATGCTTGAAGAATCTACAATGAGGCTAGAAAGATACACTGAAAAGGTTAAAGAGAAAATCTTTCATAATCATTTGGATGTATCTAGATTGCCGGCAGATTACGAAATTGTACTCCGAAAGATTGCTGGACACATAGTTAGACACAGGAATTTTTCTCCTCGGATAATCGAATTCATAACAGACTCGTATCAGATGAAGAAGATTTTGATAGATGATTACATGAAGTTTGTGAAGACTTCATTGGATTCTCCAATTGCTTTGTGGGAGCATGTCTATCTTAATCAGATCAATGGATATGAACGGTTGGTTTTACAAACTCTTTTTACATTCGGAAATTTCACCTCAATTAAACAACTCGAAGTCGCTTTTAATCGGAGAATCGAGATAGAAAATCGAGATAGGGGTTTGCAAATACCTTCTCACTGTTTTCTGAGAGCTACAAGAAGTCTAAACAACGGCCTCGTCTCTATTAAAGGTAATAGGGTTTCTTTTATAAATCCCTCAATAGCAGATTTTGTCAAGTCTTATCTTCAAAACGATTACTCTGAATTGACCTTTATATTTAAGAGTGTGTTGTTGTCTGATCAATTAAATGAGAGGTTGTTGAAGCTAAATGGGAACAAGATTCCAGAAGAGCTACAGGGAAGATTAGTAGAGGATTATAGATTATTCTTACCGAAGAATCATAGGGATGAGGATTTAATTCGGATGGCGTTGTTTATTAACAAACATATTCGGATTACCAATGTAGAGCATATCCTGTACCAAATTTTAGATCAAGTAAACGATTGGGAGTCGTTAGTTAAAGATATATCATTGAATAAGTATTTCATAGATTTTGTCAATAGTATAGATTATAGTTCAACTCTTCATGAGCTGATCAATAAAAATATCGGAGAGATTATTAATGACAGTATTCAAGGTCTTTATGAAACAGACGAAGTTCTTGATCTTTTAGGGAAATTTGGAAGCAGTTTTGATTTGGAGGGGCTGGTTGATTCTGGCTCAGTCGGTCATATTGTGATGCTTTTTGAAGGTGAAATTGATGATGCGGTTGAGGATATGCGGGAGACAATTCTCACAGAAGGAGACGATTTTGGCTATATTTCTAAAATCAAGAGCAAAATAGAAGATTTTCAAGAATATGGAATATTCGTTAATCCAAGTTTTAAAGCCTATAATTCCGTAGACTGGAATGAAGTTGCTTGGATTAATTATATGAGCTATCAGGCAGAAAAGGATGACTAGTTAACTAATAGAACATGACCAAACTAACTGAAAACGACATCGAACTTTGGGCCATTGAGGAGCTCGAAAACCTGGGATGGAAATACCTGAATGGCTCGATAATCGCTCCTGATGGCGTACATCCTGAGCGGAATTCTTTCAATGATGTCGTGTTAAGAGGACGTTTGCAGGAAGCCATTACCCGGAACAATCCGGATATTCCGCACGATGCCCAGCAGGAAGCCATAAAAATTGTTCAGCGTGTCGCATCGCCCGAGCTCATGGTCAACAACCTCCGGTTTCATGAGTTGCTTACCGAGGGCGTTCCGGTCGAATATCGTAAAAATGGTATTCAACGTGGAGACCGGGTACGGTTGGTCAATTTCGAAAATCCAAGCCAAAATGATTTCCTGGTGGTCAACCAGTTTACCATCATTGAAAACAACAATAACAAACGCCCCGATCTCATCCTGTTTGTCAATGGTTTGCCCCTGGTGATTTTTGAACTAAAAAATGCGGTGGACGAGAATGCCACCCTGCATTCAGCCTACAAACAAATTCAAACCTACAAGGACACTATTCCAAGCCTGTTCACCTACAATACCTTTTGTGTATTGTCGGATGGCGCCAATGCGAAAGCCGGTTCCTTGTCGGCTGGTTTTTCACGCTACCTGGCCTGGAAAACCAGCGATGGCATGACCGAAGCCTCCCCGCTCAACAGCCAACTGGAAGTGTTGATTAAAGGCCTGCTCAACCAAACTACCTTGCTGGATTATATTCGTCATTTTATTGTTTTTGAAGAGTCAAAGCATGTCGATGCCAAAGGGATCGCCACCATCCAACCCGTTAAGAAAGTAGCGGCTTATCACCAGTATTACGCCGTAAACAAGGCCATTGAATCGGTGCAAAAAGCATCGTCAGCCAATGGCGACCGTAAAGGTGGCGTTGTTTGGCACACCCAGGGAAGCGGCAAGTCGCTATCGATGGTATTTTTCAGCGGCAAACTGGTGCTTCAGCTCAATAATCCAACCGTTGTGGTCATTACCGACCGCAATGATTTGGATGACCAGTTGTTCGACACCTTCGCTTCGTCGAAACAATTGCTTCGTCAGGTTCCGGTGCAAGCCAACAGCCGGCAGCATTTAAAAGAGCTGCTAAAAGTAGCCTCTGGTGGAATCGTGTTTGCCACCATCCAAAAGTTTCAGCCCGAAGATGGAACCAATGTGTACGAACAATTGTCTGACCGCACCAACATTGTCGTGCTGGCCGATGAAGCCCACCGCACCCAGTATGGTTTCAAGCCCAAAAGCATGGAGGTGAAAGATGAAAAGGGAGAAGTGATTGGCCACCGCCTGGTGTATGGTTTTGCCAAATACATGCGCGATGCCCTGCCGAATGCCACTTACCTTGGTTTTACAGGCACGCCGGTCGAATCAACCGATGTCAACACCCCGGCCGTATTTGGTCACTATGTCGATATTTACGACATTGCACAGGCCGTTGAAGATGGGGCCACGGTTCCTATTTATTACGAAAGCCGCTTGGTAAAAATCAACCTTTCGGAAGAAGGTAAACAATTGATTGAGGAACTGGACGAAGAACTGGCAAGCGATGAGCTGACCGATACCCAAAAGGCCAAGGCCAAATGGACGAAGGTTGAAGCCATTGTTGGCAGCCCGGCCCGCCTAAAGAAAATTGCCGAAGACATTATTTTTCATTACGAAGAGCGGACCAACAGCGGAATTGAAGGCAAGGCCATGATTGTGACGATGAGCCGCCAGATAGCTGTTGATCTTTACAAAGAAATCACCGCGATTCGTCCGCATTGGCACGGCGACAATTTGGACCAGGGAGTGATCAAGGTGGTGATGACCGCGGCTTCATCGGATGGTCCGGAAATGATGAAGCACCACACCACCAAAGAACAACGCCGGACCCTGGCCGACCGCATGAAAGACAACACCGATGCCTTAAAACTGGTGATTGTAAGAGATATGTGGCTCACCGGCTTTGATGCACCGAGCATGCACACGCTGTACATCGACAAGCCGATGAAAGGCCATAACCTGATGCAGGCCATTGCCCGGGTGAACCGCGTGTACAAAGATAAGCCGGGCGGTTTGGTGGTCGATTATCTGGGAATTGCTTCCGACTTAAAGAAAGCCCTGTCTTTCTACGCAGAAAGTGGTGGTAAGGGCGATCCTGCCAAAACACAGGAAGAAGCTGTTCAGCTGATGCTGGAGAAACTGGAAGTGGTGGCGCAGATGTTCTCAGAAAAAACCAGCCTGCGTGAACCGGAATTTATGATGGCCGCCGACCCCAAAATACCTTATGGCAAGGGCTTCGCTTACGAGGAGTATTTTGATGCAACAGTCAAACAAAAATTGGAAATCATACTTTCGGCCGTTGAATATATTCTCAGTCTGAAGGATGGCAAAAACCGATATGTGCGCGAAGTGACAGCGCTTTCGAAAGCTTTTGCGATTGCTTTGCCCCATGAGGAGGCGATGGACGTTAAGGATGAAATCGCATTCTTTCAGGCAGTGAAAGCACGCCTGGTGAAATTTGACTCCGGCAGTTCCCAGAATGGCGGCAAAAGCGATTACGAAATTGAAACAGCCATCAAGCAAGTGGTTGATCAGGCCATCGTATCGGAACAGGTCGTTGATATTTTCGATGCTGCAGGTATCCGGAGGCCCGAATTGTCGGTCCTCGATGATGAATTTCTGGAAGAGATGCGTGACATGAAGCACAAGAACCTGGCACTGGAGGTGCTTAAAAAGCTGCTGAATGATGAAATAAAAATCAGGGCAAAACACAACATTGTCCAAAGCCGCAGCCTGATGGAAATGCTGGAATCGTCGATTAAGCGTTACCAGAATAACTTAATCACCGCTGCTGAGATTATCCAGGAGATGATCGACCTGGCCAAGGAGATCAAAGAGGCCGACAAACGGGGCGAAAAGATGGGATTGTCGCGGGATGAACTGGCTTTTTACGACGCCGTAGCCAACAACCAAAGCGCCAAAGATTTGCTGGGCGATGAGATTTTACTCAAGCTCGCGCGGGTATTGGTTGAGCGGGTAAGGGCAAATGCCACCATCGACTGGACCGTCAAGGAATCGGTGAAGAAAAAGCTGAAAGTTATCGTAAAACGCACCCTGCGTCAATATGGCTATCCACCCGACATGCAAAAACTGGCTACCGAAATTGTACTCCAACAAGCCGAGGCTTTAGCGGAGTTTTGGAGTGTGTGAAACTAAAAAATTAAGCATATGCAAAGCCTATTCCCAAACGAAAATGTAGTTGTTAGTTTCGATAAAACTGTTACCAATAACCTAAAAGGAAATAAAATTTCATACCATATAGGTATTGAGAGTGGCGTGATTGAGCGATATCGTGGCTCTGGATATAATGGATTCACTTTTAAATCTAACAATGGAAGGACTTATTTTTTGTCTACTTTGAAGAAAAAGTACCCTTTAAACTATGACGCTGCATTTTATATAGACAGAAATGAACTTTCTGATACTTCAATTGAAACACTTGCACATTGTTCTAAAAAGACCTTATACATAAACATACCAGACAAAAGAGAAATTGCGAATTCTTGGTATGGAGCCTTTCAATATCGGAAGGAGGATAAAGATGATGATGGAAATATAATTGAGTACGGGTTGCGCCCCCCGCAAATTGGTGCACTACATTCAATTCAAGCTCATTGGAGCATTTCGAATAAAACAGCAATGGTTGTAATGCCAACAGGAACCGGCAAGACAGAAACAATGCTTTGCCTTACTATCGCTGAACAATGTAGTGGACTACTTGTGATTGTTCCTTCTGATTCCTTGAGAAATCAAATTTCAGAAAAATTCGTTACGTTGGGAATTTTAAAGAATCCTAAATTTAGGATTGCAGCATACGAAAGTCTTAACCCAAAAGTTTGTACTCTTTACAGTGGATTAAAAGATTTAAATGACGCAAAAGAAATATTCACATCCAGTGTAATTGTCTCAACACCACAGCTAATAAGTGGGATTTTAACAAGTGAAGGGGAGTTTAAAGAAGCATTACTAAATTGGTGCAATTATTTAGTAATTGATGAAGCTCATCATAGCCAAGCTGCAACATGGAAAAATATAAAACAACAGCTAGAAATAAAAGGTAAAAAAGTGCTACTGTTTACCGCCACCCCATTCCGAAATGATAAAAAGCGACTTCTTGGGGATATAATCTATAATTACCCATTATCTCTTGCTCAGAGGGACAACTATTATAAAAAAATAGATTTCCATCCAATTCTGGAGTTTAATAATCAGCTAGCAGATGAAAAAATAGCAGAAAAGGCAGTTGAACTTTTATTGAAAGACAGGGAAAATGGGTATGACCATCTTTTAATGGCCCGGGTAGATAAACAGGAAGAAGCAGAACGAATCTTCAATGAAATATACTCAAAATATGAAGATTTAAATCCAGTATTTATACATAGTGGAATAAAATCTAATCGAGAAAAAAAAGCAATCCTCGAAAGGATTAAAAACGCAGTGCATAAAATTATTATTTGCGTAGATATGCTTGGAGAAGGTTTTGACCTTCCTCAGCTTAAAATATGTGCCATGCATGATCTACATAAAAATATCACTACATCATTTCAATTTTTTGGAAGATTTACCAGGGAATCCGATTTAAAGTTGGGGAATGCAAAAATTGTTGCCAACATCACGGACACAAAACTTAAAGGTACATTACGAAAGCTATACCAGAAAGATTCAGATTGGGATAGTATCATCAGACATTCTAATGAAGATGTTATTCAGGGAATAATTGACGAAGAAAACTTTTTTAAGAATTTCTCGGATGTGCAAATCCCAAATAAAATTCCATTTCGAAACATTACACCGGCAATGAGTACTGTAGTGTTTCGATTATATGATTCCGAGATCAAATGGACTCCTGAGAATCACTCCAAGTATTTTCCTGAGAACATATATGAAACAGCAACTATTGAACATGGAGAACACAATCTACTTGTGATAATTGCAAAAAAAAACAAACCTGTTGATTGGGGTAAAATTGAAGATTTGGTAAATTGTGACTATGACCTTTACATTGTTTATCTTAATCCTGAGACAAAACTACTTTTCATCAATAGTTCTAATAATGGCTCAACTCATAACAAGCTTGCTGATGCTGTTTGTGGAACTATTAGCGAATTGTTCTGCGAAGCAAATATTTATCGTTGTCTTGATGGAATCTTTCAATTAGAGCTTTTTAACCTTGGGCTTAAATCGGTTCTAAACGGGCCAATTAGTTTCACGATGTATGCAGGAAATGGGATTGTAAGTGGGCTGGATGAACTCGACAACAATAAAACCAGCTCTAATTTATTTGGAGTAGGCTATGAAAATGGAGAAAAGGTCACTATTGGTTGCTCCTCCAAAGGAAGAATCTGGACTAAATTGGTTAAATCAATTCCTGATTTTTGTGATTGGTGTAATGAAATGGGGGGAAAACTTTTAGATGAGTCAATAAATACTGAAGATATATTCAAATTTATCCAGAAACCCGAACGCCGTACAACACTATATGATGACAAACAGCCGATTTCAATAAAATGGGATGAAGAGTTTTATCGATATCCCTCTAGATTTGAATATAGGAATTTCCCTTTGGTTGATTTTCCTATCAATTATGTGGATAAAACCCAAGATACGATCTCCTTTTCTGTTAATGTAGAGGGGATTGAGACGACATACAAATTAACTCTATTGGATGATGAAAATTCAAGAGGGTTTAAATACGATCTTATTAGTGGTTATCCTTTAAAAGTACAGCGTGCAAAGAAAGATGAAGACTTACTGGACTTATTCTTGGAGTTTCCTCCTGTAATCTGGTTCCATGATAATTCAAAAATGCATAACAACATATTTTTCCCATTTAAAGGGAATATCACAATATTCGATGTAAATAAGATTATTCCATTAAGTTGGCAGGGCGTTGATATTAGAAAAGAATCTCAAAAGAAAGAAAAGCGTGCAGATTCTATACAATACAACATGCTCCAAAGATTAAAATCAGATGCAGAATATAGCATCATTTTTGATGACGATGATGCCAATGAAGCAAGCGATATTATTACTATAAAAACATTTGATTCTCCCGATAGAAGAGTACTCTTTGAATTATATCACTGTAAATATTCAAGTAAATTAGAGAGTGGTGGACGATTAAAAGATTTGTATGAGGTATGTGGTCAAGCACAAAGAAGCTTTCATTGGAAGCACTACACCGTTGAACTGATTAAACACATGTTAAGGAGGGAGGAAAAAAGAATTAATCAAGGTAATAACTCTCGTTTTGAAAAAGGTGGTGACAATGATATTCTAACAATTTTGAACATGCTCACTTCTGGTTATTGCCAAGCCGATTTTAATATATACGTTGTTCAGCCCGGCATCTCAAAATCGGACATCATAAAGGAAACTGAACATTTAAAACTTCTCGGTGCAACAGACCTTCTTCTAAAGAAAACAGGGAATGAGTTTTATGTGATTTCTGACAGTTAAAAAAAAGATCAAACTAAATATTAGTTGTTTTGCTTTTATGTAATCTTCTTCTATCTCTCCCTGAATATATGGATTGCCAATTGAAAATGACATTAAGCCAGGCCGGAGCCATGTGTGAGTCCTGAAAGGTGTGATGCGTATTTCATTTCGTATTATTGGGGTCTGAATCCCGAACTACCGATGAAATCTACTAGATTCGGAACTTTGTCGTTAGGTCCTATTTGTTTTATCGAATCGGTAAATGCCGAATCTGCCATATCATATAATACCACGCCGAAATCCTTAGAATAAAGAGCGATAAGGAAAGAATTCTTTTGAGCAAGAAAAAGATGCTTGTCTGACTTTTGGATTAACTCTGATAAACCTCTATCGGATACACTCTCATTTTCTTTTAGTAATTTGAGGTAATGATCGTACGTTAAACCAGATAAATCCCCTTTGTAGGTGCCAAAAAGCAACAGCTTTCCTCGAAGTTTCACGTTTGCTGAAGATAAATCTGTGACAAATTCCTCCAGCTCTTTATTCTCGGTCTTTGGTTGTGCATAACTGCAAGAACCCAATAACCAAATCGCAATTATCAATAAAATATAACTTTTTTTCATTTTTATTTTAGTCGTTGTTATTCCAAAATGAAGGTATCGTATTTAAATCATTGGCTGGTAAAAGTCTACCAGTATCGAGATTAATAGCAGGAATATCATCTTCACTGAGAGCCGGCCCATCTTCAAATACAAACCTAAATGCCTGTTGAGCAAGAGCCACAAATCGTTTGTAGTATTGCGGAATACAATCTTTGAAATAATCAATCTCATTAACTTCTAAAAAATTGGTTTCCCGATCTTTTGGTTTTTCTAATTTGACAGCTCTTTCACGATTAATGTCTTCCCGGTTTCTGAAAGTAAAGGTGTTTGCCTTCAAATTCCTGTAAAACCGTGGGTGGTCCCCTTCCGCAACTTCAAACATACGATGAAGTCCTTTGATCCAACCCAGAATCTTATCCTCCGTATAGTGTTGTCCGTATACAGCGTTGATCAAATCACTAAAGGCCAATACTATCTCATTTTTGAACTTCAAGTTCAAGAAATTTTCGATTTCATCATGAATATTAGTATAATTCAATTCGGAGGCAAAACCTGAGCCTGCAGTAAGTTCCTCGAAGAATAGAACGTCTAATTGCATCTCCAACGAGCGATGTTCCGCTTGGTTTTCATTATACTCACCAACTTTGTCCCGGACGAAAGGATGGATTATTCCATCAGCGAGAACATGCGAAATATATCCGAGAAAGAAGGAAAACATATGATAAAGAATCTCATCATCAAGCTGTCCTTTGAGTTCTTTCAACCTTACAAGCGATTGCAAAGGCAACTGATTTGTTAACTTATAATGAAAGTCATCGGCCAACGAGCTCTCGTTGGCGAAAATGAAGTCATTATCGGCAATACTGGCGTACGGTAAATCAGGAGCAACTGAACCTACCTGGAACGAATCAGCAGCAAAGGCGAGAATATTCTTTAAATCGCCATCTTCAAATTTGTCTTGTAACTTCTTGGTTAATAAGATATGGGTTAATCCACTGGCCATAGCTTTTTTATTTTTATAAGTATTATAGCAGAGAGGCAAATTGAGGCACTTTTCTAGCAATTTTGACTGCTATTTCCCCCAATCCTTTAATGTTCTCAATCAACTCTGCCTGGCTTAGGTTCTCTTTTGAGGCTTGCTCGACGACCTTAATTAAGTCCAAATAGATTTGCGCATCAGAAGTTCCCGGTGTAAGGGCGTTGATTTCTGATCTCGAGAGGCCACGCAAATGGTCTAGTTCTTTTTTGTATTTGCCATCGAATGCGGAATCCGCTTCTGCAAATTGTTTGGTAAATCTGTTTTCTCCCATTGTACTCATTTTTTACTAGTTATTTCTTTGATTTGATTGCTCACTTTTTCTAGTTGCTGAAATGCATCATCACTTTGTATATCAATTTTCTTTGCCGCCTGGGTCACTTTGCCAATTTCTGTTGATAATTTCAATAATGAATCAGTTATGCGGATATCAGCACCTTCCAATCCGATTTTCGAGAGCGCTAACTGCTGACCTTCTTTTAGTTTTCTGATTGATTGTAAATAGGCTGTAATCGATGAATTGGCATAAATGGCATTTTCATAGGATTGATTTACTGCTTTTAGAATTTCAGTTTCTTGATTTTTTAATGGGGATAGCAAATCGTTACGCTTACTTTCTATCTGGGTTCTTGCTGCTTCTTGAAACTCCATCATGACATTTATAGCATCATTGGCTTCTTTCTGTCCTTCCTTTTTACCTGCAAGTTCTATCGTGCCATATAAAGACGCTTCTCCTTCCTGATAGCTTGCAAGCTCCGATTTTAAGACGTAGTGTATGACAAATGGAGCATACGTCTCATCAACGAACGAATTGATCTCGTCTTTCATTTTTACAAAATAAATGTGGACTGCGTTTACATGGGAATTGTGGAGGACTTTCAAATCATCACCCAGGGTTTGAGATAGGGTCACCACCTCTTTAGGAATTGAGGCACATGCCGACAATATCAGCAATGCGCTTGCTATAATCACATTTTGAATCTTCATAATTTGTTCTTTCAATACAATATTCACGTTACAAAGAAAATCAGGCATCACGCAATGGAACTTCGCGATAGGTTTTTTTTTAGGATTCTTGGTATTGTTCGAATATCTGCCTCGATTTAACCTTTAAACTATCGATAATTTCTTGGGGAGAAATGACTTTAACGCTATTGCCATACCCGAGAATTCGTTCATAAAACTCCCAAGTTGGGATGACTTTTACTGAGATCCGAAATTCCTGTTCTGTGTCAACCAAGTTTTTTTGTGTATGATGGATCTTTAGCGTTTTTAAATAATTGCCTTGCAACGGCGTAAAAGACAGAATGACTTCTATTGGTTCGTCCTCTGTAACAGTAATACCAAATGAATAAGCAAAATGTTGGTCAAAGTCATATTCTTCAGGTATAAATTTTTCTTCAAGGATTCGTAAAGCAAGCATTCTGTCCAACGCATAAACAGTCGTTGGTTTAACATGGACTTCGTTCCTTCCCACGATGTACCACCTATGACTATCTTCCTTTAATAAATATGGTTGTAGCTTTACCACTTTGGGGAAAGAGTCTTCAAATTTCTTATATTCAAATTCAATAACTTTATTGGTGTCAAGCGCGTGAACGATAGTAGGAATTAGTTCACTTCCTGTTAATCTTGGAGGCGGTTCAGTTTGGACAACAGATCTGGCCTGCTCAACATTCGAAATACCTTTTCTGATTGTGACAGCATCGATGACTTTTTCAATCGCATTGGTAAAATCTTTGAATACTTCGTATTCCCGATATTGATTAATGGTTCTGGCGTAAAAACTTAAAGCATTGATGTCGCCTTCTCGTAATCCAAAAGCTTTTATCGTATAGGTTCGGTCGGCATAATAATAAGCTTTCTTTGTTTTATTGTATTGAATAGGCGCTTCATAGCCCAAAAGAGGATCATCCCTCATGGCATTGATATCCTCGTTGATCATCCTTTCTGAAACGTTGATTGATAATTCGTTTTCAATGATTTCTTTCAACTCTTTGGTCTTCACCCAGTCTTTCCGTCCTAATTCTCTATCAATAATCTGGTACCTGCCAAAAGGGTGTTTCGATTTTGCCATAGCGTTTAGTTGAGATTGCTGATTTTCATCTAGCAATCTTACAAAAAAATAGTCATCTTTTGATTGAGAATTTTTATCAGTTTAGAATAACCCTCTTTATTTTATATGGAAATATGCAAGCGCATTGCTGGCAGTTCTTTTTGCTTTTAACGCTTGATTTTGAAATAGGAGATTCTTGTTATACTCAAATTTCCGACAAATTTATTGATCGCTTCCCAGAACGGTAAAGGGGCGGTTGCTTTTCGTGGCAACCGTCCTTCGGATGCGTTCAGCTTTTCCCTTTTCCAAATCGCACATGCTATCCGCACGGAAAACCAGACATGCACCCCGTTGACCTCATCCGGGATAGCTCAATGTCAGTGCGCCAAAAATCTAAGTTTAACGGCGTGCCAGATGCCATTATAAGTCCGCAGGGCAAGCGGCGATCCATTATGAATGATTTCAAGAATTTGAAACCGATCTCAGTTTACTCCACCAAACAAGCCGTCGATGATGGTTTTTTAATTCAAGTTGACCAGAAAGTTTCAATGGAAGCAGGGATCCGTCATCCGGTTTACCTGACCCGCGCAGTTTGGGATAAATATGTTGAAGTTCCTAAAGGTATGGAAGTTTATCAGGATCAAGCTGGTCGATTATGGGATGTGCTGTTCATGTTTGCCTTTTTCGCCAGGAAGGAATCTTCTTCTCACTTGCTTTTTAAGTTATTGGTTCAACTGCTGGATACTGGTGATTGGGAGCAGAACGAAAAAGTTGCAGAAAGATCGACCCGGCTGTTGCGCGAAGTTACTCTAAAGGCCTTGATAACCGCGCGGGACTTTGATGACCCATCGCCAGCGATTTTCATTATGAAACCGTTTGAAGATTAACCAATTCTGATGATTGTTGTCAGAATAAAATGATAGGAGGTATTGATGATGAGATACAAAGATGATCCAAGACAAATTGCGGTACGTTATCCAAGCTATTGCGAAAAATGCCAGATTCGTTTGCCTCGCGGCACGGTAGCCTATTACTGGCCACGAACCCGCACGCTGCTATGTTCTGATTGCGGAGAACCGGAATACCGCAGTTTTCTTTCGGCTGCGGCCGATGAAGATGCTTTGACTAGACAAGGCAATCCATTTTAAATGAAAAAGGGCTTAGCCCTTTTTTTTGTTCATTTCGATCAAACCTGAACAGGTGAATCGAATAAGTTACTTAATAACACAATACAAAACATCCCAGATTTCGAATAGAAGGTATTGCTTATTACACTCAAATTTCCGACAAAGTTATTAATCGCTTCCCGGAACGGTAAAGGGGAACTCGCTTTTCGTGGCTCGTTTCCTTCGGATGCGTTCAGTTTTTGCTTTGATAATTGTCAAGAAGATATTAATTCAGAGAACAAACAGGTGGGCAAAAACTGACATGCACCCCGTTGACCTGATCCGAGAGAGCTCAATGTGGTACGTCAAAAATTTAAGTTTAACGGCGTGCCAGATAAATCCGGCTACTGACGGATGCCAAAATAAGTCCGAAAGGCATCGGCGCTTTCCCATGAATTCTTCATTCGACATTTACGAAATGGTTACCAACCTGATTATCGAACGTCTTGAAAAAGGTGTCATTCCTTGGCAAATGCCTTGGAAAGCAGAAACCGATTTTCCACAGAACCTGGTTTATAAGAAGGTGTATCGTGGATTTAACTTCTGGTTCCTGCTGACCGTTGCTGATAGGTTTGGATCTCCGTTTTTTCTCACCTTCAAGCAAGTGAAGGAATTTGGAGGGCATGTCTTGAGAGGAGAAAAAGGATTTCCGGTTGTGTTCTGGAAACTAATAGACAAGGAAGACAAAGACGGCAGTATTGATAGAATCCCGTTTCTCCGGTATTACACGGTTTTCAATCTGAAACAAACCGAAGGTATCGACGAAAGTAAAATTCCATCGGCTGAAGCTTACGATCATGATTTTGACCCGATCGGCCAGGCCGAGCAGTTGATCGAGTACTGGTCTGATTGTCCCGATATCAAGCTTGACCAATCTCATGCCTTCTTCTCACCTTTAGGGGACTATATCGGGATGCCAAACCCACGCGCTTTTTTTCAGGATGAACAATTTTACAACGTTTTGTACCATGAAGCAGTCCACGCAACCGGGCACATCAACCGGACAGGCAGACATGAAAAACTCCCAGACCATAAATTCGGTTCACAGGATTACAGCCAGGAAGAACTGGTGGCTGAATTAGGAGCAGCCTACCTGTGCCATATTACCGGTATCCAAAATGCCACGATCGATAACAGTGCTGCATACATTAAAAGCTGGATCGGAAAGTTCAAGGAAGATAAAAAGATGTTGTTGACAGCTTCGTCCCAGGCACAAAAAGCCGTGGACTATATCCTGGAGCATCAGTCCAGCCCGAACCGGCCTGCAAGCGCAAGCCAGGCGGGGCAATTGGCGGAGGCGGTTTAGCCTTCGCCCTTTTTATTCCAGAAAACCATAGTTGAACAATTAAAATCAAATAATATGAACCAGTTAAAGAGTTTTTCCTGTTATATCCTACAGATCGGCCATATGTATGGTCTGCATTCAGTGTTTGAAGAGTTCCTGGAAATGGCGGTCTGCGCCTTGTCCTTAGGTGCAAAAGAAGACCGTTACCTTGAGATTGTGCGGAACTATGAAAAACCGGATGCTTACCTGATGTCCGAAGCTTTTGGAGCATTGGTAATGGAAATGGACAACGGTGGAAAAGGTTTAAAAGACTGCTTCGGGGACTTTTATATGGAATATATTAGCCACGGGCACAATGGGCAGTTTTTTACCCCGGAACCGGTATGTGATCTGATGGCCAGGATTTCGAACCCTTCAGGGGTTGGCGAACGGGTGGCAGATTGTTGCTGCGGATCTGGTCGGATGTTGCTAGCCGCAGCAAAGATTAGTCGGGATTCACTGTTCTTTGGGGCAGACATTGACCGGATGTGTGCGATGATGTGTTTGATCAACCTATGCCTGAATGGACTCCTTGGCGAAGTCTGCTGGATGGACACGCTAATGAACCGTTTTTATGCAGGATGGGGAATCGAACTTCACCCGGAACATTGTGTCCCATACATCAGGGAAATATCAGAAACCGAAAGTTATATGGTTTTGAAACTACCGGATAAGAAACAGGAAATCGTTGATAAACAGGTTACGAAATTAGGAGTATCTCAGCAGTTGTTGTTCGAATTCTAGGGGCAGTGCCCCTTTTTTGTTCGTTTTCAGTATTTTGAAAGGTAAAACCACTCCATTTAAAATTGCCGCAAAGTTATTGATCGCTTCACGGAAACGTCAAGGGCGGCCCTTGGCCAATAAATCCAATGCTTCGCCGCACTTCGTGTTCGGTCAGCTTTTTGCTCCCGGCAAAAACCAGACGTTCACCCTTGACAAGAATCCGCGATAGCTCAATATCCGGTTACGCCGAAATTTTAACCGGCGTGCCAGATGCCATAAAAAACCTCCAGGGCAGGAGTAAAATCTATGACAATTACAGCTAAAAAAGTTAATGCTGAAAGTAATGGACAAAACAAAGCTTCTTTGGGAGTAGTGAAAAAAGAGGAAAAAGTAACCGCTGAAGTTCCTTCTTTGGAAAAACGCATCCAAAAAGTGGAAGACTTGAGCATGCTCATTGAAAAGTGGCGCAAGTTAACGGAAACCCGCAGGAACCTCCAGACCTTTTCGTTAGGTGCTGACGGAATGGGGGCAACGATTTTCCTCCGGGACGCTTCCGGCAAGGAGTTCAAGACTTCTAATACCCCTGTTGTCTCAGCCGTGATGGAGGAGATCAAATCAACCTTGGATGAAAAAGTCAAAGAAGTTGAAGAAAAGATCAAGTTCTAAAAAGAGAGAGGCGAAATGCCTCTTTTTTTTGTCGTTGATACAATAATTGATTTGCAACTTAAAAAATGTTTTTAACAAAAGTTTATTAATTTTAGGTGGATTATAATTCGAGGCATATAACAGTATAATATCACCAAAAGTAAAGTGCAAATAAGGATATCCGACAATAGGCTATGTTTCAAGATAGTGCTTTCGTATAAACCCTAACTATGATGAAAATATTTAAAATTCAAGTAGAGAATTATAGACTTTTAAAAGATTTCTCAATAGATATTGAAGAAGAGTTATCTCTAGTCATTGGGAAAAATAACACAGGAAAAACGTCGCTGTTGCTTGTATTAGAAAAGTTTTTGAATTCTCCAAATAGCTTCAAATTTGATGATTTTAATATCGAATTTAAAAAAGAAATTAAAGAACTTCTTGAGGCAGGTTTAATCGCTGAAGAAGAATACAAGCCAAAGTCAATAAAACTGAAGATTTTTATCGGATATGGCGAAGATGATGACTTATCCAATATCAGTCGAGTAATGATGGATTTGGATCCTGAAAACAATGTTATTGTTCTTGGATTTGAATTCGCCCTCCATTTTGCAAATTATGAGCGAATGAAAAGCGAGTTAATTGCATTCAATGAAAAGGAAGCGCAGAAGAAAGCGGAAAATGGCAGTTATAAAGAAAAAAATACTTGGAATTTCATTGAGCAGCATTTGAGCTTTTTCAAACCCAGAAGATATTCCTTTGAGTATATTAGAGAAGAAAATCAAGCTGATGAAAATGTATTTGTCGATTTAGATGATGAAAAAATTAGTGTCAAAGACATTATTTCTTTTAAATATATAAGCGCTAGGAGGGACGTAACAAATAAAGAAGCAGATAAAACCTTATCTGGTCAAACTTCTCAAATTTATGAAAGAACGGAAGAAAATGATGAGCAATCAAAAGCCATAGAAGATTTTAAAGACCAACTAATTGAGACTGATGATAATTTGAGTAGTATCTATACAAGCCTTTTTGAAGACATCGTAAAAAAGGTCGAGCTTTTCGGTGGAATTAAACCGAATGAATCTGAAATTAAAATAATTTCTTCACTACAGCATAGAAATTTATTAATAGGAAACACCACTGTTATATATAACCATGATGCAGATAATCAACTACCTGAATATTATAATGGATTGGGGTATATGAACCTTATCAGTATGATTTTCGAAATTGAAATTAAGCGGCAGGAATTCAAAGGAGATAAAAACAAAAAGCCATCAGATATTAATTTGTTGTTTATTGAAGAACCGGAAGCTCACACCCATCCTCAAATGCAATATGTATTTATTAAAAATATCAAAAGTTTACTTAAGGATGGAATCGCAAGGGAAGATGGACAAAATAGGAAATTACAATATATAATTAGTACACATTCTTCACATATAGTTGCTGATAGTGAATTTGATGATATCAAATATCTGAAAAAGATTAGCCTGAACAATGTAATTGCAAAAAGCTTAAGAGAACTGAGCCTTGAATATGAAGAAGCTCCCAACCAGTATCAATTTTTAAAACAATACTTAACGATTAGTAGAGCCGAAATTTTCTTTGCGGATAAAGCCGTTCTAATTGAGGGAGATACTGAAAGAATACTTCTTCCCACAATGATGAAAAAGATCGATATTGAAGAGAAACAAAGGCACCACGAATCTGGGGAGAATGATCCATTCTTGCCTTTACTATCACAAAATATTTCAATTATTGAAGTTGGTGCTTATTCTCAAATATTTGAGAAATTTATAGAGTTTTTAGGCATAAAATCGTTAATAATAACCGATTTAGACGCTGTTGATGCCGACGGTGAAAAATGTGGGGTACAGAATGGAGTCAGTTTTTCAAATACTGCTCTTTCATTCTTTTTTAATAATAAAACCTTAGATGATTTAAAAGGATATGATCTCAATAGTAAGATACTCAAAAAAGGTGATGGAATCTGGGCAAATGATCCAGAGGGAAACCTATTAGTTGTTTATCAAACTAATGAGAACGGTTATAATGCGAGAAGTTTTGAAGACTCCTTTATTCATTTGAACAAAGAATTTGTGAGAACTAATAAGGATGATTTCAAAGGACTAAAAAATAGAAACTACTTTGATAATGATGCAAGGAACGCATATTCCCTAGCAAATGAGTGCATTAAAAAGAAAACTCATTTTGCTCTAGATATCTTGTTTTTTAGTAATGCAAATCTGAGTAACTGGCAAATACCTAAATATATTAAAGAAGGATTGTTATGGTTGAAGGAAGATTAGCATTAGAACCAGAGGTTCAAGAAATATTTAAGCACATCGACAATGGACAGAACTTTCTGTTGAGTGGCGGTGCTGGAAGTGGAAAAACCTATTCTTTGGTTCAGGTTATTAAACAAGTCATAGAAGAAAATCCAACTTCGAAAGTTGCATGCATGACATATACAAATGCAGCAGTTAAAGAAATTGAAGAACGTGTAAACCACAATAATTTGAATGTCTCAACAATTCATGATTTTCTCTGGGACAACATAAAACACTTTCAGAAAGAGTTAAGAACGACAATTATAGCCCTTGCTAACGATGAAGCAATTAGCAGAATAAAAATTGACGGTTTAGAAATAGTTCCAGGTGATTATTTTGATAACCTTGAAGACAAAATCCAATACAAAGAATATGTAAGGATAAGAGAAGGGATTATCTCTCATGATGAACTTCTACTTGTTGCGGAGTATATGTTTGAGCATTATCCCAAACTGAGTGATATTATTAAAGATAAGTACCGATTTATACTTATCGATGAATATCAGGATACCAATAAAGCGGTTATTGAGTCTTTTTTAACTCACTTTGCTCAAAGTAGGAAGAGAAGTATTATTGGTTTTTTTGGAGATGCGATGCAGTCTATTTATGACAATGGAATTGGAAATTTAAATGCGTACAAAGGTAACGAAGACGGAGAAGTAAGAGAGGTTAAGAAGGAACAAAACAGAAGAAATCCGCAGCGTGTAATTGATTTGGCAAACAAGTTAAGAACTGACGGAATAAAGCAAACACCGTCGGACGATAAATTTGCTCCAAACATGTTCAATGGTGAGATAAAAGAGGGGAATGTTTTATTCCTGTATTCAGATAACGACAGTATTGAAAATATTAAGATTTATCTGACAGAGAAAGAAGGATGGAATTTTAACAATTCCAAAGAAACAAAGGAATTAAATCTCACTCACAACCTAATTGCAGATAAAGCAGGCTTTAGGATTCTTATGGATATCTATGATAAAGATAAGATTCTTGAGTACCGGCAAAGAGTGAAAAGTTATATAAAAGACAATAATATTGATTTGGATTTTTCAGAGATGACTTTCGGTGAAGTTATTGAGGTGCTAAAGCAAGGAAAATCAGGAAGGGCATTAAATGCTGTATTACCTACAAGAACAATGGAGACTTTTATCGATGAAAATCCTGAATTATATAACGCGGCTTTAAATTATAACTATTCGTTATTTTCGAGGGTTTATGTGGACAAAGACCAATTGTTAGATGATAAAAAACAAGATGAAGAAGACGAAAATAAAAAGGGGTCAAAGCGGGATGATTTGATTAAGCATTTATACAAAATTCAAAGAAACATCTATTTATACCAGAATAAGCAATTCAACGAGTTTTTGAGAGTCACAGATTATAGAACTAATGTAAAGTCATTAGAGGATAAAAGAAATCTCAAAAAAAATATAGAAGAATTAATTGATGTTGGAGATAAGACAATTGAAACAATAATCAACGAGGCAAATGAAAAAGGAATCTGTTTAGTTGATGAGAGATTGGAGCGTTTTATAAGCGAAAAGCAATATGTGTATGATAGAGTAAAATCCGTTCCTTTTTCTGAATTTCAAAAATTGTATGACTACCTAGAGGGAAAAACTCCGTTTTCAACACAACACAAAACGAAAGGTACAGAGTTTAATAATGTGTTGATGATTCTTGATAACGGTGGATGGCGAAATTATAATTTTGAGAATCTCTTTACAGGAGAAGGTTCTGAAAGCGTTTTGGAACGCTCTCAAAAAATTTTCTATGTGTGTTGTACTAGAGCGAAAGAGAATTTGGCTGTATTCTATTACAATCCGTCAGAGGTGGTCATCGAAAAAGCATTAGAATGGTTTGGTGAAGATAATGTCAAAAAAATATGAGGCAACCGAGACGCTAATTTCAAAAAAATCATAAAAGTTTTAATATATTTTGTCTATATTTGAATCGTAATGTATTGATTATCAATCGAGACTATATCGATGCCTATCCGGTTAAGCGCTTTGAAAAATATTGATAATCAGCTTGGAAGAACGTTAGGTTCAAACCCCAGCTGAGTCACACTTCAAGACAACAAAAAACAACAAAAGCGCTTAAATCGAATGGTTTAGGCGCTTTTTTATTTTGCGGCAGATGCCAAAATATTCAATAAATGGGATCACCCGTAAAACCCGGTGGATTTCCATTTTCTCTGGCAAAAATTTTAGCTACTCTAAAAAGAAAGTATTTAATGTCGCTCACCCCTCTAAGTGCAGCCCTGAAAGCTTTTAGTTTTGCATTGAATGATTCTGCGGAAGCGTTGGTTACTTTTGTTGTCAAAAAAGTTTAGTATTTCTTTGTAATGCGTGTGGATAGTAGCCGATATTGTATTAAATGAACGAAAACCGGAATCGGCAACTTTATTATACCAGTGCGCCAGTTTGGTATATGCTACTGCCTTATCTTTTGTTTTGGAGAAAATAAGCCTTAAATCATGTGTTAAGTCAAATGCTTTTTTGATGTCGGGGTATTGGGCAAAAAGGATACTGGCCCTTTGTTTATGGGAAGGGCTCCATTTGTCGGCAGATTTAAACAACAGATACCTGCTGCGTGCCAGCAATTGTTTCTTTGTATCTCCATTGTCGAAGCGAAACGGGGTATAGATTTTATTATCCCACCTGGCATTGTCCCTGTCATTGGTTTCTTCATCAATGGCATCCCAACGATGTTTTATGCGTATCCCTGCAGGGCATCAAGGACAAGTTTCTGAACATGAAAGCGGTCGATAACACGTGTTGCTTTAGGAAAACATTGCTTTGCAATTTGGCCCATCGAACCGGCCATGTCAAGGGTTATTTCTTTGACTTTATCGCGCTCTTTGAGAGGGATGATTTTTAAAACATCGATAACATCTTCTGCTTTGCACGTTCCTTCCTGGATAAAAAACCAACTGAATGTTCGTTTTCATGCATAATTGAGCCAATTCTATTCATAGAAATTGAAATAAGAACGGAACTTCAATGGGTTACATATGTGATGCTCTCTCGCATTTCGGGATTTAAATCCGATGTGACAGTTAACGGACATTCAAAAAAAACAAAACTCAAACTTGAAGAAATTGTCGAAGAAAGGAATCTTTGCAACTTTGATTAGGTCGAACTGACGTTAATTAGCTTTACTTTGGGCAGGCTTGAAAAACTAAAGTCGTTTTGCTGAATTAGAATCGGAGCATCAGTCAATCGTTTTTCCCAATAGATCCTGAATTACCACAGAGGCACAATAACATCCAAAAATAGGTGGCATGTAGGATATTGTGCCGATTGCCGATTTCTTATTGCGTCCCTCTTCAATTCGGACTCTTTTTGGATCGACTTCTTCAGGCGAAAAAACCACTTTAACACCCTTTCGAATATCAATTTTATGCAGGCGCTTTCGAATCATTTTGGCCAACCTGCAATTGTAGCTTTTTGAAATATCGCTGCTTTGTACTTGCGATGGATCGAATTTTCCACCAGCCCCCATCGAACTAACAATTGGCAGCTTGGATTGCAGACTGTGAGAAATTAAGAAGACTTTAGGAGTCAGTGTGTCAATCGCATCAACCACGTAGTCGAAGGCTGATTCGTTGAGGATTTCTACCATTCGATCTTCTTTCAGGTATTCATTGACGATCTTGATTTTTAAGCCGGGGTTGATATCTAAAAAGCGTTTCCCGAGGATCTCAGCTTTTGATTCGCCCTCATTACTCGCCAACGCAGGAAGTTGCCTATTTCTATTGGTTTGTTCTACCACGTCGCCATCTACAATTGTAAGTTGACCGACTCCTGCCCGACATAATTGTTCGGCTGCATAGGCTCCCACACCGCCCAGCCCGATTACTAGCACGTGTGCTTTTGCCAACTTCTTTAATCCCTCTTCTCCCAGCATTAATGCTGTTCTATCTTGCCACTTCGCCATGTTCAAAAATTCTCTGATAGTTTTTCCAAATCGTTTCTTTTAAATCCCGGCTGTCTATTTCCAGAATTTGGGCTGCAAAAGTATAAATTGTTTCTATTTTTTCAGAACTTTCATCGGTTTCGAAGAATAATCTGTCCAATGGGATTTCTTTTAGGGATTGAACGAGCTTGTTTTCATTTTTCAGGATTCGGGCTCCAAGCGAAAAGTGAAAATTATGATTGAGCAATTGCTTTGTAGTTTGTAAGTTGCCTTGATAACCGTGCAAGATCCATGGAATTTCTACCTTTCTGTCCTTTTTGATTTTGATGATATCCGGATACGTTTTCACGGCATGAATGATGAGCGGTTTTTTGAGTTTTTCAGCCAAATCTATTTGACGAATGAATACCTGCTCTTGTAGCTCCAGCGAGGTGTCTATTGCCCGATCAAGTCCACATTCGCCAATGGCTAAAACATTTTTATACTGAGCCACTTTTGTTAGCTTTTCAATCATCTGATCCTGATCAAACGCTTTAATATCCCACGGGTGAAATCCAACCGAATAGTTTTGTTCCTGTCTTTCAGGAAATTCGAACTGAATTTGATAATTAACCAGTTGAATGCCGGCAACAGCTGATTGATGATGAGTATGTATATTTACCAATTTCATGTTACAAGCTAGCCCAAATTCGAGCCAATGAAAAGCCCGGAGCATCAATTTTTAAATCCAGAAAATAACCGAAGGGTGTTTGCGCCGTATCAAAGTCAGCATTTTGCAAACGTTTTTCAGCCAGATCAAATAACTCTTTCGTAAATTCAACGCTGGCTTTTGATTCTGATAAATGTGCAAAGGAATGCAGAATAATCCGTTTGCAGTCATTTTTTCGGGCTGTCCATTTGATATGATTGACGAGTTTCTTCTCTCGGCTTTTTACATCTTTTTCTTCGTCTTGTTCTTCAACTTGTATGAAGGCCAAAATACTGTCGCTATAGGAATTTCCCTCGGTCACTGTTTTAGCATCCTCCAAATTCTTTTCAGAAGGGACATAACTGAATTCGTTGACATACATGACTAATACTTTCATAAATTCTGTTTTAATCGTCTGATCGGTTTTTCAAAATTAGCTTCTTTGTTTCGAAAACCCTTAACTTAAGGTCACGGACCTATTTGATATTTTCGGTTTCGCTTCTATTACAAATTGTTAAAGACTCGAAACATCACACTAAATTATTCGCACTACTTAGAACGGCTCTTATTTAATTTTTTCTACATTTGGGTAGTCGTGAGATTTATGCAAGTATATCGAATAATAATCGCTTTGATGCTAATTGGGGGTTCAATTCCCGGTAGGGCACAGCTTTCTGATGGCGGAAAACCACTGGACATTTCCTATTCACTTTCGCTCAAAAGTAAATCGGTTGTAAGTCTGCCAGCGGTGAATAATGATTTGCTGTTGAAAAACAGTATTGCAAAATCGAATGAAAACAGGTTAAAGCCTTTTCGTTTTGCTGAACCGTTAGCGGTTAATCTGACTTCTCAGAACTCGGGGCAGTGGTTTGTATTAGATGATTACAAAGTATGGCAACTCATTATTACGTCTTCAGGTGCAAAATCCTTGAACCTTATTTTTGATCACTACAAATTGCCTGAAGATGGGCGGTTGTTTTTGTTCTCAGCTGACAGAAGAGATCTGATTGGAGCTTTTACGGCAAAGAATAATAAACCGAGCGGTACTTTTGCTACTTCTCCGGTAGTCGGTGATCAATTGGTCGTTCAGTACGAAGAACCACTTGATGCTGCATTTAGCGCAGAGTTATCCATTTCACAAGTAAATCATGATTTTGTTGGCGTAAAATCTTTAAAGTCTGATCGTCGGCCGCTCGGAGTTTCCGGATCATGTAACATCAATGTAAACTGTGATTTAGTTGAGGCTTATGAAAATGAAAGTAATGCCGCTTGCCGGATTATTGTCAGTGGAGTAGACTTATGCACAGGCGCTTTGGTTAATAACACGAATAATGATGGAACTCCATACGTTTACACGGCAGGGCACTGTATCGATTCAAATAAAAAGGCGTCAGAATCAATTTTCTTGTTCAACTATGAATCGCCCTATTGTGGAGATATTGATGGTGATGCCAGCCATTCGTTAAGTGGAAGTATTTTGAGAGCTGAATCGGATAAATTGGATTTCAGTCTGGTTGAATTAGGCACGATTCCTCCAGCCAACTACCGACCTTATTTTCTGGGATGGGAGCGGGGAGATACCCCTCCAGACTCAACGGTTTGTATTCATCATCCACTGGGCGATGTAAAAAAGATGGCTGTTGACAGGCATTCTCCGCAAATTAAAACTTATAGTTCTGATTATATTGATAATGCCCATTGGTTTATTGGTAATTGGGAGGAAGGTACAACAGAAGGTGGCTCGTCAGGTGCACCTTTAATCAATGATGAGCGACGTTTGGTCGGCTCGTTGACGGGAGGAGCGGCAACATGTGAAGCACCCAATCGCGACTATTTTGCACGCCTTGGAGTTGCTTGGGATTATTATTCTCAAGACAGTCAACAGCTCAAAAAATGGCTTGATCCATCCAATTCCAATTCAAGCTCGATTGATGGATTAAATCCATATTCAACAAATGAAACATGCGGTGCCTTTACCAATTTTAGAGATGAGGATACGCATGGGAATATTGCAATCGTAGAGCAAGGAGTATCAAAAGGTTACTGGAGTGGGAATAACAGGTACGGTTTTCAGGAATTTGCCGAAAAGTATACACTGACAAATCGTTCCGAAATTTCAGGAGTGTCGGTTGGTGTAGGAAAAGCATCTTTGGGGAATCTTAGTTCTGACGGAAAAATTCGTGTGTCAATATACGAAGGAACAGACTATCCAACGGATCTGATTTATGATCAGGATTTTAGTCTGGACGCCATTGATGAAGGGGTTATGAACTACCTCGAGTTTAACCAACGTGTAGTGACTGAAGGTAATTTTTTTGTTGCCTATTCGCTGGATCTGTTGCAACAGGAAGATACGTTTGCCGTTTATTTAGCAGAAAGAGAAGTTGATCCATTGAATTCATTTTATATAAAAGATGGAGCTGATTGGTATACTTATCAAGAAAAAACGAACTCATCAGAGGGCTCGGCACTTTTAATGGAGGTGGTGCTTTGCAATATTGATGCTGCAAGGGGGAAAGACACATTGAAAAATGCAAATCTTGAATTTGCGGTTTTCCCAAATCCTTTTCATTCCGATCAAAAATTAATGGTCAAATTCAAACAAGAGGTTAATCCTTTTATCGTGCAGGTTTTTGATTTAACGGGCAGACAAGTTAATGTGCAATATGAAAAGCCAGGAGATAAATGGCTTAGCTTTGATTTCTCGGGGCAGGCTCCCGGTAATTATTTTCTTAAGATTGTTGAGCGGAAGAAGCGATATTCCGCAAAAGTCGTATTTCTGGGTGACTATTGATTTGTGGTTGTCTTCTCCAAAATAATTTTCCTGGCCTGATCAACGGTTAGTTTTTTAACGATTATTTTTTTGTCTTTGTCGAGCAGATAGAGCATTGGGGTAGTTCGTGTGTTGTAGTTGATTTGAAAATTACTTACTCTGTTTGGATCCCAAACATTAATCCATCCGTTGAGTTCGTGTTCTTCAATAAAATCGAGCCATTCTCTTTTGTTATCCTGCGTGTTTACAGCCATGATTGTTAAAGCCGACGGATCAATCTCCATAAATACTTTTTCAAACAACTCAGGAATTTGTTTTTTACAGTGACCGCAGTTGGGTTCCCAAAAAGCGAGTAGGGTGTATGGCGTGCTGATTTGGTGCAAACTATGGTATTCTCCATCCGGATCTTCCAAGAGCAGTTCGTGGGCGGTTTCTCCAATCAAATTATTTTTTCGAAGGTAAACTTCCCGACGTATAGTTTCCAGCGTTTTTTCAGATGCCCAAAAGGCATCGCCGCTCAAATAATATTTTTCAGCTAAGGCAACAAATACGCTTTCCATGCCCATGTAATGCGATTGTACGCTGTTGTTTAAAATATAAGCTGTTAGGTTTTGAAAGATTTCGGGCTCGCTTTTGCCTTGTTCAATCAGCTCAATAGCTACAGGTAAAACCGAATCAGGATGTTGAATGAGTACCTGGCTGAAATAGTGATCTAAATGGTTGTGAATGGTTGGTGTTCTCCACATTCGCTTGTCAAACAAATCAAAATAATCCCAGTAGTGGTTTTTATTGAATTGATAGCGATTGATCCACAATAAGCTATCATTTGCTCGTATTTCTTTTGGCAGTTCAGATTCATTCAACTGTACCCGAATGTTGGATGCAACAAACTTACCATAGAAAGTATCATCATACTTTTTAGCTTCTTTTTTCCAGTATGCCTGAACTTCATTATCAAGTTCGGTCAGCTTTTGGTTGAGCACCTTCACTGAGTCTGATGACTTTGGCAGCTCTTGGAGCTTTTCTTTCAAAATCTTAGCTTTTGCCTTCTGGTCTTTCAAATAGTCCACGTATGTTTGAAATTGCTGGCTTTCCTTCGCTTTGCTAACTTTTATTTTTTTAGCTTCTTTACTGATAGACAGTGATTGGTCGTTTCCCAGTAAAAAATCTTGTAGTTGGTTTGCATCAAAATATAGCGTGTAAATACCCTCCGGGAGAAGCTCGTTTCCCGAAAACTGACCTTTGCCGTTTTCATTGAGTACTATGGTATCATTGGCAAAAATTTTTCCATTATAATAATGGGCCAACACCACGGTGTCATTTCTATGTTCAGGAAAATCGAGTTGGATTGTTAGGGGGTGGGCGCAAAGTGATTTTGTAAATAAAGCAAGAATCAGAAGACTATATAAGATCGTATATTTTTTGTGCATTGTAAGTGTTCGAAAATTGGGTTTCCAATATGGTTTTCCGCTGTTCTATTTCATTGGGGGTAATTTCTTCTTCATACTTTTGCTGGATCAGCTGAATCATGTCTTTTATATTGTCAGCCACGTAACACAAATGGGCAAGTCCGGTATTTTCTACCATCGGCGAATTTGTAATACAATGGCGCCCAAGAAACAAGGAAGCCAACAGCTTTAGTTTCAATCCGGTTGCCTGAAAAGTTGGAATCAGACTTATTTGAGCATTCTGAATAAGCTGGTCCATGACTTTTATTTCGGGGTCAACTACCAGTGAAACATGTGGGAGGTCGTTGATTCTTTTAATCATGCTTTCGGGCGGATTTTTACCCGCTATTACAACTGACAAAGTCAATTCAGAAAAAATGCGATCCAACAAATAGTTCACCGCTTTTTGGTTTTCGCTAACGCTTAGATTTCCATGAAATAAAATGTAATCGCCTTGCCCTGTTTTTACGTTTACCTTATCAAACGGATGAAAAGCCGGTATGAATTTACCCATCCGATATTTTGTTTTGAAATATTTCGTGTCTTCGGGTGAGATACTGAGAATGTCGGAAGCTAGTTTCAATTTTTTCTCGAAACACCTAAGTTTAATTGCTTCTTGCTTAAAATAGTATTGTTTGAAAACACGTTTCTCTGCCAGGCTTAAATACCTGTAATAGTGATGCTCGATGTTGTGGGTACGTACAATTTTTTGATAGGCACCCAATAGCGGATGATTGAGATAGTAACAGGTATGAAGTCCTTCAAACAGGATGGGGACAATTTCTTCCTGCAAATTTTTAAGCAACCGCTTAGACTGGCGGGTTCCCACAATGTAGGGGCGCGATGAAAATAAATAAAGAGGTCCCGATTTGCGTTTATAATAATGAACCTTGTAGCAATATTTCTCAAGTTCTTTTGATTCTTCGCGACCGTAATGAAAGCAGTGCAGAATAATTTCGATATCGGCAGCTGCCAGATGCTTTATTTTATAGAAAACGTCAATAATACCACCATAGTTGGGTGGATAAGGAATATTAAAGCTAACTATGTGCAGTCGTTTCTTCATGTAAAGACTAAAAGTAAAAAAAAACCGCAAGTATAGTACTTCCGGTTTCTATTTTTACAACAGGTCTTTTTGTTAGTTTTCGAGTTTGATGCCACCATAACGGCTTTTTATGGTCACTTTGGCTTTTGTTGCATTGCCAATAGTGCCTTGCACGCTATAGCGGTGGTCTTCTTTTTCGCGATTGCCGACAAATTTTTCTTCCGGATATTTGACATCGCAATAGTCGCAGCTTGCATTCAGATAATACTCGGCTTCATCCAGTCCAATTTCAATTCCTCCATAGCTGTTGGTAATATCAATGTTTTCAAACGTGTCAGCTACGTTATCAATTTGTACTGACCCATATTGAGTGTCGAGAACCAATGATTCCCCCAATTTTTCAATGTCGTAATTGGTGTATTTTGAATCTGCTTTTACACTGTTGACTTTCTCAATGGAAACACCATCGTATTTCGACTCAAGGGTTAACACATCAATTTCTTCAATATTTAATCCTGAGTATTTGGAATCGGCATATATCGACAGAGCTTGACCAATAAAAAGTTTGGAGTAGCGAATTTCGGTTTGTAAGTGGTTGACCGATTCAATATCGGCTTTCCCATAGGCAATCTCCATGTTAATCTTGCTGTTTTCAGGAGCCAGCAAATCGCCGGTGCTGATGTTTCCGTAGCTGATGTCAAATTTACCGTTCGCATTCAGCTTGTTGACAACGACATCGCCAAATTTATTGGCAACTGTTAAATTGCGGTCGGCAGGAATATTGATGGTGTAATCGATTGAAAAATTTCGCTTGGTTTTAAAATCGTCCTTAATTTCCGTTTCAACCCTTAGTAAATTCCCAATCCGGTTGACCTTTATTTCAATTTGATCAAGCAGATACTCGGCTTTTCCTTCATTTGAATTTTCAACCGTTATCAGTGCATCCACAATAATCGAATCGCCACCGAAGTCATTAATGGTAATGGTTCCAAATTTATTGGTAATGTCCAACGATTGGATGACCGATTTTAGGTAAGCACTGTGTTCATCTCGCGTATATTCATCAGCTTGTGCCGATAGATACAGCAGCCCAAAAAACAGGAATAATAGTTTAAATTTCAGTTTCATTATGTGTCAGTTTTTGTTGTTTTACTTCCTCTAGCTTGTTAATAATTATCTTGATCACGCTAAGCTTTGCCTGGTAATATTCCAGCATTGCGTTAATCACCCGTTCATCATCAGGATTTGCTTCTAGTTCTTTTTGAAGTTGGTTTTGCATCTGATCGAACTCCTGCATTTCATTTTCCATCATTTGCTGGTCAGCTTCAGAAATAAATCCTTCCTGATTCAGCTTGTCCCATTCGTTCAAACTCTGGTCGATTGATGAAGTATAATAAAACTCTACTTCTCCATATTCTTCTGAAACCGACGCTAAAGTGGCTTCCTGATTTTGCTCTGGGGTAAAATACATTCGAAGCTGATTGCCCAAAAGTAGCGCAAAGATAACTGCAGCGGCTATTTGTAAGAACAATTTTCTATTCCATTTTTTCTGATGCCTGAACTTATGATCCAATTTGGCTTCAAACCGATCAAAATGTCCTTGCGGCGCATCATCTTCAAATGCTTCTCTGTTTTCCCGAAATATCTTTTCCAGTCTATCACTCATTGTCTTCGGTATTAGTTAATTGAAAATACTTCATCCTTTTTTAGATAATCACGTAACTTTCTTTTGGCCCGCAGCAATTGGGAACGCGATGATGAATTACTGATGTTTAGTATTTCCGAAATTTCATCATGATCGTAACCTTCCAATAAATACAAGCTGAGCACAACACGATATCCATCCGGAAGTTGGAAAATAGCTTGCTTTATTTTTTGCACATCCACTTCTTTGATTTCCATCAGTGGATTTTCAACCACTTTCTCGGTAGCGCGTTCGTCCAATTCTTCGAGCTGTACTTTTCTTTTTTTTAGATGATCCAACGAACGGTTTACAACAATCCTTTTCAGCCAGGCTCCAAAACTTACCTGGCCCGAGTAAGTTTTAATTTTTCTGAAGGCATTTAAAAACGCTTCCTGCATGATGTCTTCAGCTTCGGCTTCGTTACCCACAATTCGCAAGCTGGTGTTGTACATCGATTTATAGTACAACCTATAAAGCTGAAATTGTGCATCACGTTCTTCTGCTTTGCAACGGTCAATCACATCTTGATGGATATTTTTATAAAGAGCTTCCAAGTGCTTTGTCGTTTCTGATTGAAAGACGATCAGTAAAACAAGATTGTTGCATTAATGTGAATATTTTTCTGTATTCTTTGAACCTGACAACAAAATTATGAATTATAATAGTTTTACTGACTGTAAGAAATTAGTTTTGTAATAAATCACAACCAATTATGGGACACGACCACACACATACACACAAGCGATTGAAGATTACGATCATCCTCAATGTCGTCATTACCTTGGCACAAATAGTCGGAGGGATAATTTCAGGAAGTTTAGCTTTAATATCTGACGCTCTCCACAATTTGAGCGATGGTTTTGCAGTTGCGCTGGCTTATATTGCCGATCGCTTGGGCAATAAAGAAAAAACATCTAAAAGTACGTTTGGGTATAAACGTGCTGAGATTTTAGCTGCCTTTATCAACGCCTTGATTCTGATTGCTATTTCATTTTACCTGATGGTTGAAGCTGTAAAACGTTATATCGATCCACAAGTAATTGACTTTAGATGGATGCTGTGGCTTGGCCTTTTAGGTGTTGTTGCCAATGGTTTTTCGGTATTTTTATTACATGGAGATCAGCACCATAGCTTGAATATAAAAGCAGCTTACCTGCATTTGATGGGCGATGCATTAACTTCTTTAGCGGTTATTGCAGGAGCCATATGCATCTGGCAATGGAACTGGTATTGGATTGATCCAACAGTGACCCTGTTAATCAGTTTTTACCTGTTGTTTCACACCTATAAGCTATTAAAAGAATCGACTGAAATACTGATGCAATTTGCACCACCCAATATTCTTCCCGAAGAAGTTGCTGAAAGGCTCTCAAAGCATCAACTGGTCAGCAAAATATATCATGTTCATATTTGGCGATTGACCGATAAAACAGTTCACTTTGAAGCGCATGTAGTCTTAACGAACGATCAAAAAATATCGGAAACAAAACTGGTGAACGAAGATCTTGTTAAAATTCTCAAAGAGGAATTTAATATTCAGCACATTACCTTGCAGTTTGAATGTGATGGATAGTTAACGTAATCGTTGAAAGTCTTGCTTATTTTACATCAAACCACAACCGTAGCGGTTAATCAGCTGCAAGTAGCGCTGTTGAAAGTCTTGCTTATTTTACATCAAACCACAACATTCAAAGTAATTGAATTTCCTTCCACGGTGTTGAAAGTCTTGCTTATTTTACATCAAACCACAACCAATTCTTGGTGTGTTCAACGAGAACTATAGTTGAAAGTCTTGCTTATTTTACATCAAACCA
>NZ_JBSQYS010000045.1:0-38968 GCF_055140945.1 Sunxiuqinia sp. | reverse complement strand
CGATTAACAAAGGCTTAAAATGAGGACCTTCTATTCTCCAAAATCGAGGTTAAACCGCAGTTTCTTGTGATTCTGATTTCTTATTGGAAGCGCTAAAAATTAGCAACGAGTGCGACATGCAATATAAACTCAGCCAGAATAAACGCTTGCTAGTGGAGTTGAGTTTAATTAAAATGGCTCAACTCACCTTAAAAAAAAAATAGCTGACGAATCGGATCCGTTTGAGCTGGAACCAATATTTGCCGAGCAAAAGTCCAATGACTCAGCACAACCAGTGTCAAAAACTTCGCCAGATAAAAAAAGCACAACTCAAAATTCGGTTAAAGAGCCCGAAGCACCGATTCGCACCCAGGTAAAACGTGTTATTAAAAAGAGGGGGAGTGGTTATACTCCATCAATTAGAGATGCCATGTCCGGTAAGCTGGGCGATAAAGACGAAGAAGATGCTCAGGAAAAACTGAAGTATTATGCCGGGGAACAATTAACAGAGGCTTTTACGCAAGAACAGTTTGAAGCAAAGTGGAAAGAGTATTTAACACGTCTGGATGATCGTCCGAATCTGAAGGCCACACTTTCGAGAATACCTAAAGTTATTGATCAGCACAAACTCGATTTAAAAATTGATAACTCAGTTCAACTGGAAGAGATTAATAAAATAAAGCCGGATCTGGTTTCCTGGTTACGCAAAGAACTTCGGAATACGAGTATTGAATTGATAACCGATATTGTTGCTCAGGAAGTTGAATACAAACCCTACTCTGAAACAGAGAAGCTCAATGAAATGATGAAGAGAAATCCGAATCTGGCTCTTTTGAAACAGCGGTTTAACCTCGATTTTGGAGAATAGAAGGTCCTCATTTTAAGCCTTTGTTAATCGGGATATAAATTCACCAAAGATGGTTTGTTAACAGTATTTTTTTAGTATTTTTGAGTGAAACGTAAAAACAAAATCAACATGCTTAAAGAAGAAGTTTTAAAAGCGCTCAATAATCAGATCAATGCGGAAATGCATTCTGCATACTTGTACCTATCAATGTCAGCTTATTTCGAAGATAAAGGCTTGTCAGGTTTTGCAAACTGGATGAAGGTTCAATACCAAGAGGAATTGGCACACTCGTTGAAATTTTTCGATTTTGTGAACGAACGCAATGGTCGGGTTATTCTTGAGCCAATTGAAGGAGTTCCTGCTGATTTTGAAGGGACAATTGATGTTTTTGAAAAAACATTAGCTCATGAACAGAAAGTGACGGGAATGATCGACCAGTTAATGGACGTTGCCGTAAAAGCAAGCGATCATGCAACTCAAAGCTTTTTAAAGTGGTTTGTTGATGAGCAGGTAGAAGAAGAAGCAACGGTCAACGAGCTGTTGGATAATTTAAAATTGATCGACGGACAAGGCAACGGTGTCTTCATGCTCAATCGTGAATTACAGGGACGTAAATTTGTGGATACCACGCAGGCAGAATAGAACGAATACAAAATATTTTTTTGAAAAGGCTGCCGGAATGGTGGCCTTTTTTTTGATCTAGTTTAACTTGACGGTTAAATATTTAAACCCCCGAATCATGAACAAACAAATTGAAAGTGCCTGGCAGAAGCTTAAAGCGGTTTGCGAATCATCGCCTTCAGTTGACGATATCTCTGAAATTGAACGAGCATTTCAATATGCCTATAACTCGCTTGGCGACAATGTTTGGCCAACAGGCGAAGTCATTGTTGCGCATTCCATTGGAGTCGCGCAGGTTGTTGCCGAAGAAGTTGGTCTGGGTGCCAGCTCGATTGTGGCCGGATTGCTGCACAATGTAACTTACGAGGAAATTAGCAATCGCCCAACCGTGCATGATATTGAAACGGAGTTCGGATCGGTAGTGGCCAGTATTTTAGGTGGAATGGCAAAAATTAATGCTCTGGGAACAGATACGGTAGATTTGCACTCTGAAAACTATCGCAAGCTTTTACTGACCATGGCCGGTGACGTTCGTGTTATCTTGGTTAAGATTTCCGACCGCATGCAAGTGATGCGTAATTTGGATATTTATCCGGAAGCGGTTCGTCAAAAAATATCGTTGGAGACAGCACATCTTTACGCTCCGCTGGCGCATCGGTTGGGTTTGTATTACATCAATTCGGAGATGCTGGATTTATGCCTGAAATACAGCAACCCAGATAGCTACCATTACGTGTCTAAGCGTTTGGAAGAAAGTAGCGAAGAACGGAAAAACTTTGTGGCCGAATTTGTAAAGCCTATTGAGGAAAAATTGAAAGCACGTGGGTTTCAGTTTGACATGAAAGCTCGAACAAAAGCGATCAATTCCATTTGGAAGAAGATGCAAAACAGCAAGGTTAGCTTCGACGAGGTGTATGATTTGTTTGCGATTCGAGTAATTCTGGATTCGAAGCCCGAATTGGAAAAATCGGATTGCTGGCAGGTTTATTCCATTGTCACCGATGAGTATCAATCCAACCCGGAACGGATGCGCGATTGGATTACGTTGCCAAAATCAAATGGTTACGAAAGTTTACATGCTACGGTTTTAGGCCCTCATAAAAAGTGGGTTGAAATTCAGATCCGAACAAAACGTATGGATGAGATTGCGGAGAAGGGCTTGGCGGCTCACTGGAAATACAAAGGTGGAACTGCCAGCGCTGAAATGGAAAACTGGCTGGCCAACGTACGCGATATTTTAGAAAATCCAGAGTTGAATGTGGTTGATTTTATCGACGATTTTAATACCAATATTTATTCGGATGAAATTTTTGTTTTTACCCCTAAGGGAGATTTAAAACGACTGCCAGCCGGTGCAACTCTGCTCGATTTTGCTTATGAGATTCACTCTGAAGTTGGAGACCACTGCGTTGGAGGAATGCTGAATGGCAAGAAGGTTACCTTGAGATATAAAGTGAAGAACGGCGATCAGATTTCAATTGATACTTCAGTAAAACAAAAACCGAAGCTGGATTGGTTGGATTTTGTAAAAACCACCCGTGCAAAAACACGCATCAAATCCAGTGTCAATGAGGAGCGGAAAATTGAAGCGGAGAACGGAAAGGAAATTTTATTACGCAAATTAAAAAATTGGAAGATAGATTATAACGATGAGTTAATCCGGATGCTTCTGAAACATTACAATCTGAAATTAGCGCAAGATTTGTATTTTAATATTTCGATAGGAAAGATTGATCCTTTAGCCATTAAGGAATTGGTAGTAGAAAAGGAAGCAGAACCAACCGTAAAACAGAAGATTGAGGATGTTTTAGCCGCCGATGATTTGAAGGAATTGAGTTTTTCAGGGAGTGACGATTACCTGGTGATTGATAACAATTTGAAAAATGTAAATCATAAGTTAGCTCCTTGTTGTAACCCGATTTTTGGAGATCAGATTTTTGGATTTGTAACCATTAAAGAGGGTATAAAAATTCATCGTCGTTCTTGTCCAAATGCAAAACAATTGATTGAACGATATCCTTATCGGGTGATCCCTGCAAAGTGGCGCGATTCGGAAAAGCGTTCCTCATTTCAAGCTACTATTCGTGTTTCAGGAACCGATGATGCCGGTATTGTTACACAAATCTCACATGTCATTTCAAAAGATGTAAGCGTTCAGATGCGTTCCATTAATATTGATGCGGAAAATGGTGAATTTGAAGGAACTTTGCGGGTCTTTGTAAACAACCTGGAGCACTTGGATTTTTTATTGAAAAAACTGCAAAATATTAAAGGTGTAATCAATGTGTCAAGAGCTGACACATAAAACATACACTTTGGCTGTAAGAGAAAATCGAAAGCAATTGAGAGCAGTCGGGTAGAGGTGTTCTCAATTGCTTTTATTTATCTAATAATTCTTCGGGGCTCTTCCTCGGAGTTTTATATTCTCTTTTCTGAAAATCAATGTTTAAAACAAATTATTTTTTCATCGATGATTCCCTGACGATCAGCTCTGTTGGCATGGTAATCGTTTGATAACTTCTCGGAGTTTGTTTATTTTCAATCTCATTAAGAATCAACTGAGCTGCTTTTTGTCCCATTTCGTATGCCGGCTGCTTCAGGGTTGAAATAGATGGGGTAACAACTTCGGAAAAGGGCTCATTACTAAAACCTACGATACCAAAGTCTTCGGGAACTCGAATACCAACCGATTTTAAATAAACAATCATACTCAAGGCCGACGTATCATTTCCACAAAAAACGGCATCAGGTGGATTTTTTAACGCAAGTAGTTTCTTGATGGCTTCCTGTCCGTCTATACGTGTTAGTCTATTAAAAATAATTAGTTCATCCTCTGCCGGAAGGCTATTTTTCTTCAGTGCGTCTTTGTAACCTTCCATACGTTCGTGGTAGGTATTTAACACTGTTGGTCCGGCAAGGTGAGCAATTCTTTTATATCCCTGGTCAATTAAGTGCTGCGTTGCCTTAAAACCACAAGCAAAATCATCGACAACAATTTTGTTGGTTTCAAGTTGAGGCGCAATCCGGTCGAAGAATACCAACGGAATATTTTTGTTGGTAAACAATTGAAAATGGTCAAATTCGTTGGTTTGCATACTCAGCGAGGTAATCAAACCATCAACCCGGTTGGAAAATAGGGAATGGATAATTTGCTTTTCCTTTTCTAACTGGTCTTTCGACTGAGAAATAATAACGTTATATCCGGCGTCAAAAGCGACATCTTCTACGCCACTAATAAAGGTCGAGAAAAAATGACGGTTAATAAGTGGAACCACAATCCCAATGGTGTTGGTGCGCTGATTACGTAAGTTTGATGCGATGGTATTTGGCTGATATCCGAGCTTAAGTGCAAGCGACTTGATCTTGGCTTTTGTTGCCTTACTGATGCGCGGATTATCATTTAAAGCCCTTGATACAGTGGATGCGGAGATGTTAAGTTCCTTCGCAATGTCATGAATTGTGATTGAGGTTTTCTTGTCCATCTTTTATTTTAAAAGCCGGAAATCATCTGGCCTTTTTAGTTAAGTTTTTACCTGAATGCAAATATGATAATTATTTTTCAATTAGAATAAAAAATTAATGCAATCGATTGCATTTGTTGTTTCTTTGTAATAAATTTGTGGTGTTTTTGCGAATGAAAACGAATGTTTGATTTTCATTTTCGCAGTGTTCTAAACATTCTGCAATTATTATTGGTTGACAAGATATAGGAATGAATGTAAAATATGCACGGATGTGTGGCTTCGACTAAAAATAGAACATAGGAATTGAAAACTCTAAGATTAGTTGGGCCTTATAAATGTTGTATAACTGAATACAGAAGAAAGCGAAACCATATAAAATTAATAAGATTATGGCAATAAATTTTGAAGAAAGGTATGCATATCATCCAGAGGATTTTAAATCGTATGATACCGAAAAGATAAGAAAAGAATTTCTGGTAGAGAAAGTAATGGAAGACGATGCTATTAATTTGGTGTATTCACATATCGAGCGTTACATCGTTGGAGGAGCTGTTCCTGTAACCAAAGAGCTGACTTTGGGAACTGTAGATGCTCTTAAAGCAAATTACTTTTGCGAACGTCGTGAAGTGGGTATTATCAATGTCGGTGGAACCGGAAGCGTTGTTGTTGATGGTACTGAATATGTGATGGATTTCAAGGAGGCTTTATACATTGGGAAAGGTGCAAAAGAAGTCGCTTTTAAATCGGCTGATGGTAAAAAACCTGCGCGTTTTTACTTTAACTCGGCTCCTGCTCACAAGGAATTTCCAACAAAACATGTAACCTTGAAAGACGCCAATGTCTTACAACTTGGATCGTTGAAAACTTCAAATGAGCGTGAGATCAACCAGTTGTTGATTAATAAAGTTGTTGACACTTGCCAATTGCAAATGGGAATGACCGAACTGAAGCCGGGAAGTGTTTGGAATACCATGCCAGCGCATACGCACAGTCGTAGAAATGAGGTGTATTTCTATTTTAATGTTCCGGAAGATCAGGCTGTATGTCACTTTATGGGACAACCACAGGAGACTCGCCACTTGTGGATGAAAAATGAGCAGGCTGTAATTTCTCCAAGTTGGTCAATCCACTCGGCTGCGGGAACAAGCAACTACATTTTTATTTGGGGAATGGCTGGCGAAAACCTCGATTATACCGATATGGACGTTATTCAACCAACCCAATTGAAATAAGATAATCAACAAAAGAAATAAAATGAACGAATTATTTGATTTATCAGGAAAAGTAGCCTTGGTTACCGGAGGAACTCACGGTATTGGAATGGCTATTGGTAAAGTTTTGGGTAAAGCCGGAGCTAAAATTTGTGTAAACGACCTTTCAGACGAGAAGCTTGCTGCTTGTAAGGAAGAATATAAAAAAGACGGTATCGACGTTTTTACTGTAAAATTCAATGTTACCAGCGAAGAAGAAGTTGATTACGGAATTGGTGAAATTGAAAAAAATGTTGGTGATGTAGATATTTTGGTAAACAATGCCGGAATCATTAAGCGTATTCCAATTCTGGACATGCCTGTTGCTGATTTTAAACAAGTAATTGATGTTGATTTGGTAGCTCCTTTGATCGTCGCAAAACGTGTTGCGCCTAAAATGATTGAAAAGCGCAGTGGAAAAATCATTAACATGTGTTCGATGATGAGCGTATACGGACGTAACTCAGTATCTGCTTATGCTTCGGCAAAAGGTGGTTTGAAACTGCTAACTGCAAATATGTGCTGCGAGTGGGCAAAATACAACATTCAAATTAATGGTATTGGTCCGGGTTATATTGCGACTTCGCAAACTGCAGAGATTCGCGAAGGCGGTCATCCATTCAATGATTTGGTGATGACACGTACTCCTGCCGGACGTTGGGGAGAACCTGAAGATGTCGGTAATGCGGCCATGTTCTTGTCGTCAAAAGCAGCCGACTTTGTAAACGGACACGTCCTTTATGTTGATGGCGGAATTTTAGCCAACTTCGGTTACGTAAAAGGCGAAAACGATTTATAATAATATATTAAAAGAGATTTTACTGTTCTCCACGAGGACAGTAAAATCTCTTTATTTTTCTGTCCCTTTTCAATATTTTAAAGAAAAATCTTCGACATGAGAAGACTGGTATATGTTTCATTCGTGCTGGCAGCAGGATTATTTTCCTGTTCTACACCTGAAAGTCAGATGGCGTTGAAAAATCTGATGGATGTTAATCGTCCTGATGAAACTATTGTTATCCAGCGAGATAAACTAGAGCAAAAACTGGGCGCTATTGAAGCAGGACTTGCGCCTGTGTTGAAAAAGGATGGTGTGGCAGTCCATTCGCAAGTTGACGATACGGATGGAGATGGCGAATGGGATGAATTAGTAATTAACCTGGATTTTGCTGCTTCAGAGGAAATTACGTTAACCGCGGAAATGGTATCTGTTGGCGATTTTCCTGAGTTTGAAAAACGTACCAATGTACGTTTGGGAATTGTTCAGGATGACCACAGTTACAAAGAATTTGATTTTTATGAAGCACCTAGTTGCAAAGATAGTTTTCAGATTATTGCGCAAGGCGAAAGTGTGAATTGGGAAAATGATAAAATGGGTTTTCGTAATTACTTCGATTGTCGTAATGTAAAAGACTTATTCGGAAAGCTAAAACCCGGTTTAATTATTGATAAAATCCATACTCCGGAAATGGGCAACTATCACGAATTAGCCGATTGGGGAATGGATGTGTTGCACTGTGGAAATAGTCTTGGTGCCGGTGGTTTGGCAATGCTGGAGAACGATTCGCTATTTCGTCTCGGATCAACAGATGTTTACGAGTATCAAAAAATTGCTGAAGGGCCGGTTCGTTCAGTATTCGATTTAAAATATAAAGGATGGGATGTGAATGGCGAGAAACTGGAGGCCGTAGAACGAATCTCGATTTACCCGGGGAAATACTGGTTTCAGTCTGATGTAACTGTTAAGGGCTTCACCGGTACAAAGCAGTTGGCTACCGGTATTGTAACCAGTAAACTTACCAATGAACCTTATGCCTTTGATGCTGGCGATCATTTTTCGGCAATTGCCACGCTCGATGTGCAATCGTTAAATAATGACGAGCTGGGAATGGCGGTCATGGTTCCGAAAGACGAACTATCGAAAGTTGACAGGACTACAGATATAAATTATTTCGAGAAGGGATATCAAACTGTGCCAAATAAAAATTTTAGCATAGTAATTTCCGAAACTTACTATGTGGCGCAGAAAATTGAAAATAACAAACCCGCACGACATTACTTTTTTGCAGTTTGGGGACTAGAAAATCCAAAATGGAAAGAAATTGAAAACTTTAGAGCTTACATGAATCATGAAGCTGAAAAATTAAATAGCCCTATAGTAGTTATTTAAAAACGGGATAGTTTATTATTTTAGGTAAAGGGGAGTCGTGTATGCGACTCCTTTTTTTATAGCAGTAAAAGCGGATTCTACTATTCTCATTCATTTTTTGTAGATTCGGTTTTTAGTTTTGATAAAAGAAGATGTGTGCTACCTGGACTTTTAATTAGCTTACTGGTATGGTGTTAAATTATATATGGATCGGATTCTTTTTGGTTGCTTTTGTAGTTGCCGTTATTCGAGTGCTTGGCTATTTATTTCGTGACTTTTTTGCCGATGCTTTGGGCATCATTTTTACAGAGGTTGATCTCCATGTTTTTAAAGATATGGTCGATGCTTCCTTTTCGATGGCAACGGCCAGTGTCGATCTTATTATTGCTTTAATTGGTGTGATGGTTTTATGGCTAGGAATAATGAAAGTAGGGGAAGATGGTGGTGCCGTGAATATTATTGCGCGTATTTTTGGTCCTTTCTTCAATAAGCTTTTCCCTGAACTTCCCAGAAATCATAAATCAATTGGAGCCATGATGATGAACCTGTCGGCCAATATGCTGGGATTGGATAATGCCGCAACGCCTTTGGGGCTTAAAGCCATGGACGATTTGCAAGAGCTTAATGTTGAAAAAGATAAAGCATCCAATGCACAAATTATGTTTTTGGTTTTGAACACCTCGGGTTTGACGGTTATTCCGGTGAGTATTCTGGCTTACCGTGTTGCTGCTGAGTCGCAGATGGTGTCCGTTATTTTTCTCCCCATTTTATTGGCAACCTATTTTTCAACGCTCGCAGGTTTAATATCGGTTTCCATTTATCAGCGAATCAACCTTTTTAACAAAGTGGTTATCGCATATATTGGTACAGCAACAGCATGTATTGCCGGATTATTGTGGTGGTTTTCTACCTTGAATCAGGATCAAATAACGAAAGTCTCATCTTTTGGCGGCAACCTGATCATCTTCCTCATAATTATTTCTTTTCTGTTTTTGGCTTTCAGGAAAAAGATTGATGTATACAACTCCTTTATTACCGGAGCAAAAGATGGGTTTAATGTCGCTATTAAAATCATTCCCTACCTCGTAGCCATGCTCGTAGCCATTGGCGTATTTCGGGCATCTGGAGCCATGGATTTGGTTATAGGTGGCATAAAAGGACTTGTTTCGTTAGTTGGATTCAATACCGATTTTGTAGATGCGCTGCCCGTTGCTTTTATGAAACCCTTGAGTGGGAGTGGAGCAAGAGGAGCCATGCTTGAAATTTATAATAATCCCAATTTTGGTCCCGACTCATTTGCCGGTTTATTATCGTCAGTATTTCAGGGATCAACAGAGACAACCTTTTATACGCTGGCTGTTTACTTTGGTGCAGTAGGAATTACAAGAACCCGCTATGCCGTGGTATGTGGACTGATTGCTGACCTTACAGGAATTATAGCAGCCATTTTAATAGCGTACTTGTTTTTCCATTAGAGTGCATCATAAACAATTACTTTCTCCCAAAGATCGCCGTAGTTTTCGATAAACTTTAAATGGGTGGGATGAACCTGGTAGTTATCCTGATCAGCTTTATTGTTGAATACCGCCATGTACGAGTAGGTAAACGAATCATCAACAACGTCACGGTTTGATTCTACCGCTCTTCCAATATGATAAAGCTTAATTTCCGGTATGGTGACCAGTAATTTAAGGCCTTCTTCAAAACGTCGGCACGCTTCGTTACTTTCAGGTTTCTTTAGCCAAAAGTATACATGATGGATATAACTGTTCTGAAGGACGATTTTCATTTCGCCGGCACTGGCTTTTTTAGGCAGAAATGGTAAACTAATAAATCCTAATCCGGCAGCAGAACGTTTAAGAAAATTTCTTCTATTTTTCATGGTATTGGGATTTTGAATACTAATTATAATCTATCTGTAATTTGTTTTAATAGAACCAGTTTTTTTAGCAACGATTCCAATAGGTCCAAACGAAGCATATTGGCACCATCTGATTTTGCAACAGAAGGATCAGGGTGGGTTTCAATAAAGATACCATCGGCACCTACTGCAATGCCCGCTTTGGCGATAGTTTCGATTAGCTCTGGTTTTCCTCCGGTTACTCCTGAAGTTTGATTGGGTTGTTGCAGGGAGTGAGTGATATCTAGAATCACTGGACAGTTATTGGTTTTCATTACCGGTATTCCGCGGTAATCAACCACTAGATCCTGATAGCCAAATGTTGTTCCACGTTCGGTTAGCATTACCTTTTCATTGCCCGAATCACGTACTTTGTCAACGGCGAATTTCATTGATTCAGCGGATAGGAACTGGCCTTTTTTAATATTTACAACTTTGTTGGTTTCGGCAGCTGCAATCAGCAGGTCGGTTTGCCGGCATAAAAAGGCAGGAATCTGAAGTACATCAACGTATTGAGCGGCGATTGTAGCTTCTGCAGCTGAATGGACATCGGTTACCGTTGGAATATTGAATTTCTCACCAACTGCTTTTAAAATGCTCAGCGCTTTTTCGTCCCCAATTCCGGTAAATGAATCAATGCGCGAACGGTTCGCTTTCCGGTACGAGCCTTTAAACACAAATGGAATCTCAAGGCGATTGCAGATATCTACAATCTCTTCAGCAATTTCAAAGGCCATTTCTTTGCTTTCAATTACGCATGGTCCAGCTAGCAACAGAAAGTTCTTACCTGTATGTTTTAGTTTTGGAATCATTTCAAAAATTTTATTGCGAATATACGAATTGCATAGTATGAAGGGAAATTAGTTTTTAGAATCCTGTTGCTTTTAGCTCTGGAGCAGTAAAATCTGACAAATTATTGTTGAAAACAATTGTATGCGATCATTAACAACTTCAAACAAATACCGATTCCTTCGTAGAAATTGATATTCAGTTGACAATAGAGGGGATGTGTATAATAAAGAAATAATTGTCTTTTAATCTTTTAAATATTAACTTGCTAAAAAAATGTTAAAATCATAAAAGCGCGACTATGAAAAAAATTACTTTGGGAAAACCTTTAGCCATCGGGGTAATGGCTTTGATGTTCTCTTGTCAATCGCCAGTTGTTGAGGAAAGCGATTATGTTGATGATGTGGCGTTGAAAAGTGCAGCAGAAGGAAAGATCTCATACATTGTTCAGTTGAATGACGCTGATTTGTTGAGTGAGTTGAAAACGGTAAAGGGCTACGAGATGCGAAAAGGTGCTGTAAAAGGAAATGCTTTAGGCTTATTAAAGCGAAATCAGATTTCTGACAGCGATGTAGGTTTTGTTTATTCCAATTCAATTGTGGGGTTCTCGGTTAAGATTGCCCCGGGGCAAGCCAAAAAGTTATTGTCCGATAAATCAGTCAAATCAATCCATAAAGATAAAGTGGTTGCTCTAGCACCACCACCGGGGAAAGGACCAAATAAAGGTGGTGATGGTGGTGGCGGAAGTACTACTCAGGAAACCCCTTGGGGAATTACTCGGGTTGGAGGGCCCGTATCAGTAACAGGAAAAACAGCCTGGATTATCGACTCCGGAATTGATTTGGATCATCCGGACTTGAACGTAGCAAAAGGCATCGGTTTTTCTGCCTTTACAAAAGGAAAAGATACCGGCTTTGACGATGGTAACGGACATGGAACTCATGTGTCAGGAACAATTGCTGCCATAGATAACAATATTGGTGTTGTTGGAGTGGCTGCCGGTGCAACAGTTATCCCGGTGAAAGTACTTAACTCAAGAGGGAGTGGTAGTTATTCGGGCGTAATAGCCGGAATCGATTTTGTTGCTGCTAACGGACATTCAGGTGATGTTGCCAATATGAGTTTAGGAGGTTCCGCGTCAGATGCTTTGGATGACGCAGTTGAAGCAGCAGCGGCATCCAGTGGTGTTATTTTTGTTCTTGCTGCTGGTAATGAATCCGATGATGCCAATAATCATTCGCCGGCACGTGCAAATGGAACCCATGTGATTACCGTTTCAGCCATGGATAAAAATGACAATTTTGCTTCTTTTTCAAACTACGGAAATCCTCCGATTGATTTTTGCGCTCCGGGAGTTGGTATCAAGTCATCAGTTAAAGACGGAGGTTATGCTACCTGGAACGGAACGTCAATGGCTGCTCCACATGTTGCAGGATTGGTATTGCTAGGGAATATTGGAACAGATGGTACTGTCAATGGTGATCCGGACGGGAGTCCTGACCTGATTGCTCATCACTAAAAAATATACTCATACCAATGAAAAGCCTGAGATTATTACAGTCTCAGGCTTTTTTACTTGAAAGTGCATTGTTTAATCAGCCTTTAACTGCTCTTTCAATTTTATTATTTCTTTTTGCGCTTTAATCAATTCATTATCTTTTTGTTCCACTTGGTTTTGAAAGTCAATCAATTTTTGTTTCAGTGCTCTAATTTCTGCAAGATGAGAAATTGTTGCTTTTTTTATCGCTTGTAAGGTGTCGTTATTGTTTGCCATGATTCGGGGGTTTAAGTTAAAAAGGAATAACCAATTGCTGTCCGTCGAGAATATGATTGGGATTGTCTAACGAGTTTGCTTCGACAATTTTGGGATATTCATAACCATTTCCATAAACAGCCGACGCAATACTAAACAAGTTCTCACCCCACTGAACAGTGTAGTTTATTTCTTCGCATTTTACTTCAGCTTCAGCCTTCTTTAAAGCTTCCAGCTCTTGTTGCAAGCTTTTGTTTTCCTGATTCGTTTGCTGGATACTGGCTTGCGCCGTTTGAAGTTGTTGGTTTAGTTCTGCGTATTCAGTTTCTGAGGCAGAATCAGCATTTGTCGTATATAAATACAGCGCACTAATAAATGCAATTGCCATAAATACGGTGAGTAGAATCCATAAAGATTTTTGTCTTTTTTGAGTGACAAAGGCTTTTTCAGCTTGATCGATCTGATGAAGCGATTTTAGATCTGAGTCGCATTGAGGACAAATTTGAGTGCCTTCACTTAGCCCTTTGGTTTGGCAAATCGGACAGTCCATAATTTATTTCTTTAAAGGTTAGAAATAAAAGTTACGAAATACTGCACTAATTAGCAAGGGGTTATCAGGCAGGTGTGATTGTTGCAGATATCGGGTAGTTGTGTTGTTTGGCTTTAATGGCTATCAATTCCGTAAATCATGTAAAGAGAATGCTCTAACGTTGGCAAAATTTCGGTACAATATTCAGTAACGGCTTTTACACTGCCCGGAAACGAATAAATCAAGGTTTGGTTTTTCACGCCGGCAACTCCACGACTTAGCAGAGCAGCAGGCTTTTTCATGCCATATTTTACGCGGATGAGTTCCATAATGCCGGGGATTTCTTTGTCTAAAAATGGTTTGACAACTTCCGGTGTAATATCTCTTGGACCGATTCCTGTTCCGCCTGTGGTAAAAATAACATCTACTTGTTGCTCAACGCCATTTTGAAGCTCGGCTAAAAGTTGGCTTTCGTCATCGGGAATAAGAGCGTGCTGAAATTCGACTGGACGGTTGATTTTGTCCAGATATGTTTGAGTGAGATTTTTAATTTGAGGGCCGCTTTTATCCTGGTATTCACCACGACTGGCGCGGTCGCTCAAGGTGATGATTTTTATTTTAATCACTCTGGGATGATAGTTTAGTGTTTCTTCCGATTTGAGGATTCCATTTTTAATAACCCGTGCAAAGATTCCTTCTTTGGGCATCACACAATTTCCAACTTCACGAAAGATGGAGCAATTGTCGCCATGACATTTTTTGCCAATCTGTGTCACTTCCAGCTCCAGGTTTTCATTAACAAACTGGTCGAGTGGTTTCGTTCGGTGTAGAAGCAATCCCTCTGTGGTAATGTTTTCAGCAAACTCGCCATGGTTGATTTTTCTGCCGGCTTCGTGCGCGAATTTGTCGATGCTTTCTTTGGCCAACAAGCTCACCTGACGATGCCATTTTCCGGAGTGGGCATCACCAACAACGCCAATGTCGGTAAGCTGAATGCTGTCGACAGGCTTTTTTATCGTGCCTTTTTTTTCTGAAATATTAACTGAAAGTACCTGAATAACTTGGTTGTTCTTTTTCATCGCTACAGATCTGTTTTTGTTTTTTCAATGAGTTTCACATTTTCGATAAGCATTGCTTTGTCCACCGCTTTGCACATGTCGTAAATCGTTAGCAGTGCTATTTGCACTCCTGTTAGCGCTTCCATTTCTACTCCAGTTTGTCCAATGCAGCGGCTGGTACATTTAGCATAAACGCCATTCTCCCGAATGTTGAGTTCAACTTCAACTTTGGTGAGCTGAAGTTGATGGCAAAGAGGAATTAATTCGCTGGTTCGCTTGGCAGCCTGAATTCCGGCAATTTCTGCAACGGTCAACACATCGCCTTTGCGGATCTGATTTTCGCGAATAAGTTTCACCGTTTTTTTGTTAAGACGGATAAATCCTTCGGCAACGGCGGTGCGTGTTTGTGGGTTTTTATTTCCAACATCTACCATGTTCGCCCGTCCACTTTCATCAATATGTGTTAGTTTTTTGCTCATCGTTTTTTAGTTTCGAGTTCAACGTTTCAAGGTTGACATTTCAAATTGTCCTCTTATTGTGCGTTTGTCCTCTTGTGTGTTCTTATATTGTTTTATCTCTATTTCTCCGCTTTTTCATCCTCCAATATTGTAGAACTCTCCGGATTGATTATACGTTCCGGATCGTGGCTTATTTCCTATCGCCAAATTGATTGACTGTTCAGCGCCGAGTTTACGGATATTATAGCCTAAATCGCTGAATAGGCATGGTTTTACGTCGCCATTGGCCAGTAGACGAATACGGTTACAACGGCTGCAATTTCCGCCTTCGCCACCTTCAACTTTCGAAAATTCACCGGTTTGCAAGTTCATTTGATGGATGAAACGAAGGTCCAGTTCGTTTTTCTCGCAGTACGATTTTAGTTGCCTGACTTCCTCATCCGGCTCATCCATCAGCACTGCATTGATCTTAATAGGAGTTAATCCGACTTGCTGAGCAGCTTCAATTCCTTTAAATACATTTTTTAGGTTGCCAGAACGGGTGATTTGGCAGTATAGCTCCGTGTTTATCGTATCCAGACTAATGTTGATCCGGTTAAGTCCGGCAGCTTTTAATTCAGCTGCATATTGATCTAAAAGTTGCCCGTTGGTGGTCATCGATAAATCTTCCAGTCCCTCAATTTTTGCAAGCTTTTTTACCAGGTCAACAATTCCTTTTCGAACAAGAGGTTCGCCTCCGGTTAGCCGCACTTTTGTGATTCCGTTTTTAACCGCTAGTCGGGTGAATGCTTCAATCTCTTCAAACGAAAGAATATCATCGTGTTTCATTAATTGAACTCCTTCTGCCGGCATACAGTAGGTGCAGCGGAGATTACATCGGTCGGTTACCGAAATACGCAGGTAATTGATATTTCGTTTAAAGCGGTCGTACATAAACAGTTTCTCCTTTTTGAAGTTCATTGGTGCCGAGCGGAATCGTCATGAAACCAAAAGCTCCATGATAAGCATGAATATGAGCCGATCCGTGATAATCGATTGTGACCGCTTCATTTTGTTCATTGATCATGACGGGCACATATTCTGTTCTGTCAGCCTTCTTTCGTTTATAGTTTTGAGCTAAGGACAAAGGCAAGCTTAGCTTGGTTTCTTCGTAATTCAGCAGTTTGTAAATAAACGGTTTTGCAAAGACTTCAAACTGAATAAATGAGGAAACCGGATTGCCGGGAAGCCCAATAATGTATTTGTTTTGGTTGACCGCAAAGGTGGTGTGTTTGCCCGGTTTCACCGTTAATTGACTAAAAAGAATCTGAAAATTGAGTTCTTCAATAATGGCAGGCACAAAATCGAAATCGCCCACAGAAACGCCTCCAGAGATTAAGGAGACATCATTTTCATCGGTTGATTTTTTGATCGCCTCGTATGTCATTTTACGGTCGTCTTTCACAATGCCATAATAATTAACTTCGAATTGACATGTTTTTGCCTGGATAGCTAATTGGTGGCCATTCGAATTTCGTATTTGAGAAGCTGCAGGTTTCCTTTCCGGCTCAACCAATTCTGATCCGGTAGAGATAATTCCAACTTTGGGTTTACGATATACTCTTGGGGTGACACAACCAACAGCAGCCAATATGGCAATATGCTGCGCGCCAAGTTTTGTTCCGGCATTTAATACCAGCTCACCGGTTTTCAAATCCTCACCAATCAAGCAAATATTACTTCTTGTGTTTTCGCCGGTAAATCGAACGTGATTAGCATCAATCTGTTGGCTTTGTTCAACCATGAAAACGGTATCGGCGCCTTCCGGCACTTCAGCTCCGGTCATAATTTTGGAAGATTGCCCTTCGCCAATTGAGAAGCTGGGGGATTGCCCTGCAGGAATTACTTCGAGCACCTGCAACGATTTTCCCAAATCTTCCTTTTTGCAGGCGTAGCCATCCATCGCCGATTTGTTGAATGGTGGCATATCGACATCGGAATAAACCGGCTCAGCCAAAATGCGTCCGGCGGATTTTGTAAAGTCGATTAATTCGGAGTCGATCGTTTGCGCATTTTCAAAAGCTATTCGAAGCGCATCATCCAGGCTTATTAGTTCATGATTTTCCATTCGGTATCAAAATTTAATTGTTCGGGTTGCAGATTAAATGATTTTCCATCGGATTGCACGACAAAGTCAGCGATTTTTAAATGGGCTTTCGTGTGCGGCTTGTTTTCAGCATCTTCATTATAAATAAATAGAAACAAGCCGGCGGCAATGTATTTGTGTAATGAGGCCGATTCGATGATGATTGGACTGCTGGCCGATAAAAATGGAAGCAACGCCATAAACGCATCGGGTAAAAATTCATCTTTTGCCTGAATATAAAAAGAGCGAGCTGCCCCATTTTTCAAGTAAAGCGAGCTATCCTTTTCAGTTGTTTTCTCAGTTTCTTCAAACAATTGAAAGCAATTGTATTCTTCAGTAATGAGTTTTAGTCCTTCAGTTTGAGCGTGGAAATGAGAGGAGATTTTCACAGCAATTGGTTTTTGCTCTTTTGTTTTTTGAAGTAAGCGGCATACGAATGTGGTTTTCCCCACATTACGGGCTGATCCTGCAATTAAAATGATGTTATTCCACTCATGAACCATAAAAAATTCCCCTTTCCAAATTAGCGGAAAGGGGAATCTTGAGCAATTTATCTATTCTAATTCAAAGCCAGATTGTTCTCCTTTCCAAAGTCATCCGGCCACTGCCGAAATCGGGAGGCTCAATCGTTTCCAACTGAACCCATCGGTTCGTAAAACCTATGATTGCTCACTTAGTTTTCCGAACTCGGAGTATTGTTGTGTGCAAATATATAAATATCTGCATTTGTGTGAACGTTTGGGGCTAATTTAGAACGATTCCAAAAGCTTGCTCTTAAATTAGCTGTTATCAATAACAAGAAAGAGGGGAGAGTGTTTGATTGTAAAGGCTATTTGTAGAACCCCATTTCATCTATATACTTCCATGTTTTTTGGGGAAGGAAATGGCATACATCTTTACCTTCGGCAATGGCTTTCCTAATAAATGAAGATGAAATCTCCATTACCGGAGCTTCAATAAAATGAATATGAGGATGTTTTCGCAGGGATTCTTTATTAACCCCGGGGCGAGGATAAACCAAGAGGTGATAGTCAGACAGGATCAACTCTGCATTTTTCCATTTGTCAATATAGACCAAATTATCAGCTCCCATAATCAGATAAAACTCATTTTTCGGATGTTTCTCTTTCAAATAGGTTAGGGTGTCAATGGTGTATGAGGGGATGGGTAGTTTAAACTCAATTGATGAAGCTCTAAAGCGGTCATCATCTTCAATTGCCAGGTTTACCATTTCCAGTCGCTGGTAATTGTCGAGCAATTTTTTCTTGGTTTTAAAAGGGCTTTGCGGACTGATAACAAACCACAATTGATCAACGTCAGAAAACTCCACCAGGTAGTTGGCAATGGCTAAATGTCCAATGTGAATAGGATTGTATGTTCCGAAATACAGTCCGACCTTCATAACTAGTTTTGGTGATTAATAAATTCGGTAACTAATTTCTCGGCGTTTGCCAATGTCTTCTGAAGCTCTTCGCTTAACAAGATAATATCAAATTGTGGTGCGAAGGTCAATTCGTATTCCGCTTTTTGTACCCGCTTGTCAATCACTTCAGCCGAATCGGTAGAACGTCCTTCTAAGCGCTTTCGTAACTCTTCAATCGAAGGTGGTTGGATGAAAATCGCTAAAGCATCGTCGCTATAATATTTTTTGATGTTGATGCCGCCCACAACGTCCACATCAAAAATGACGTGGTTTCCTTTGTTGCGAATACGCTCAACTTCGTCTTTCAGTGTTCCGTAGCAAGTTCCCTTGTATACTTCTTCCCACTCCAGAAACTCGTTGTTGTCCACTTTCTGCATAAATTCGTCCGGGCTTAAAAAATAGTAGTCCTTGCCATTTGTTTCGGTATGACGTGGTGCCCGGCTGGTAGCTGAAATGGAGAACTCTAAACCGAAATTTTGCTGAAGTAAATGTTTTACAACGGTCGTTTTTCCGGCTCCTGAGGGTGCTGAGAATATGATTAACTTTCCTTTTTTCATGATCAAAAAATCAATTCACTATTCGTTTAAACGAAAAAAAATTACAATACGTTCAACATCTGCTCTTTGATTCGCTCCAGTGAATCTTTCATTTGAACTACGATTCGCTGAATATTACTTTCGTTGGCTTTACTTCCTAATGTATTGATTTCGCGGCCAATTTCTTGTGCGATAAACCCAAGTTTCTTTCCAGCAACTTCGCTGCTTTCCATGGTTTCCAGAAAATACTCACAATGGTTGGCTAACCGGACTTTTTCTTCATTGATGTCCAGTTTTTCCATGTAGTAAATCAGCTCCTGCTCGAAACGGTTTTTATCCACATTGCCGTTGAGAGCAATTTCATTTAAGCCATCGGTAATTCGGGTTTTAATATTCTCCAACCGTTGTTTTTCGAACGGTTCAACTTGTTTTAGTAAATCCAAAATTTCGTTGACATTGGAACGGATATCTTTTTCGAGGGCAATGCCTTCCTGACAGCGGAACTGATCAACAGCTTCGATCACTTTTAGCAGATTGGCATGAATGGTTTCCCATTCTTTTTCGTCTAGTTCTTCGTAAACCGTTTTTACAGCATCGGGTAATCGTAAAATAGATTGCATGACCTCAGGAGTAACCGGTAATCCAATTTTTTCCTGAATTGAACTCAGTTGTTGAAAATAGGCAGTAACGATATTTTCATTAATCACTGAATTGCTTTCAGTTCCGAGGTTTTCAAGATAAAGGGAAAAATCCATTTTGCCTCGCACCAGCTTCTCGTTCATTTCCTTTCGGATAACGATGTCTTTTTCGCGATAAAGTGCGGGAATTCGGGAGTTAATATCCAGTTGTTTGCTGTTCAACGTTTTTAACTCAACAGTGATTTTTTTATTTCCGGTTTCAAATTCGGCCTTTCCGTAGCCCGTCATCGATTTGATCATGCAGTAATTTTTAGTTGGCCCCAAAGTTACTATTTTAAAAGGAGTTCATTGATATTTGCCGGGAAGTTTTTAAACGGCACAGAACCAAGAGTGTGCTTGTCAGTTCAATTCTTGTCGAACAGCGAATCCAGTTTTCTGGAAAATATCGATTGAGTCTCTTGATCGGGAACCAATATTTGTAATGCATGAGGAATTATTTCCACGCTTATTTCTTCTATTCGTCCAATTAGCTCCCCATCAATTTGAAGTTCCTTTTTTTTGTAATTTCTGATGGATGCTTTTTCGCAACTGTAACTATCGACGTAATCCAACTCATGGATTGTTCGTGAAAAGAAGGGAATGATCATATGGAATAGATGCCAGGCCGAGTAGGGTCTGATCAGTATAATTTCAAATTTTCCGTCATCGATAATTCCTTTGGGATTGATTACCGCTCCTGTTCCATATTTGGAGGCATTGGCAAGGACAATCATATGTGCTTTACGAATGATTTTTTCACCATCAATATGCATCAGGTATTTGTTTGGTTTTGAGGCGAAAAGCTCTTTAAGAAAATGCTTCGCATAGCCGATAAAACCTCTGGTGTCATCGTGTTCAAAACGTTTGATGATTTGGGCATTTAAACCAATGTCACTCAGGTGAAATGAGATGTGTTGGTCGTTGATTCTCAGTGCATCGATAGCTTTTTTCTTGCTACTGGTAACGACCATTAAAGCCTGATCAATATTTTTTGGAATTCCTAATTCAGTGGCCATGCCATTTGCGGAACCTAGTGGTAATATAGCGATTGGAATATCTTTATTGAGCATGACTTCCCCAACAAGCTTGAACGTCCCGTCTCCACCCACCGAAACCACCCGGTCAGGTGAGTATTCATCAAGTACAGTTGTAATTTTCTCAGCATCATTTTCACCTGTTGTGTAGAAAATATCGTATTTAGAATGCTTATCTTCAAAAAAGGTCTGAATCTTTTGTTTGAGGTGATTTTTATCAATGTCGCCGGATATTGGGTTGATAACGAATAGAATTTTCTGGTTCTGGCTTGTTTCCATGTTTGGCATATCTTATGCATATTTTAATAGGGAAAGCTATAAAACTTATGCCAAAAATTATGACTTTATGGTAAAGGGAGTAAAACCGTTCATCTATTTTAAGCGAAAGACTAAGAGCATCTCCAAGCGAATAAAGCTTTATTTAAAGCATCGTTTGGGTTGGCTAGGAGTTCCTGTAATTGTTGCCTACCGGGGGTTTGGAAATAGTAGTCAGTTGTTTGTGAATGGATACGTTACCGAAGATAAGGGATTGGCGAAACCTCTGGAAACCAACTCGGTTTGGATGAATATGCTTAGCATGTTTAAACGATATTCCAGTGATGAGATTCCCGGAGTGGATGTCAAAATAGAAATTGATGAAAAATTTCATCAGGTGACTACCGAAGACAATGGCCTTTTTAAAACCTCTTTTACGAATAGTTCGCATGCAATACGCTCGAATTCAGAGTGGTTGCCGTATGTGGCAACACTGCACTCGGATATCACTGGAGAAGATCGAGAGGTGAGTGCAAAAGGCGAATTATTTATTCCCGGGAACGATTTAGATTTTGGAGTCATTTCAGATATTGACGACACCATTTTGATTAGTCATGCGACACAAACACTGCGCAAGCTTAGACTAATGTTATGGCGAAATGCCAGGACACGAAAACCCTTCCCGGGGGTAGCCGCATTTTATAGGGCTTTGCATTCGGGGGATAATGGAAAAAAAGCCAATCCTTTTTTCTATGTGTCGAGCAGCGAGTGGAATTTGTACGATTTGCTGGAAGACTTCTGTCGTTTCAATAATTTTCCGAAAGGGGTCTTTCTGTTGCGAGAGTTGAAAATAAATATTTTGAAATTTTGGAAATCGGGAGGTGGAAATCACGAGCATAAATATGAAAAAATAAAAATGCTTTTTGAAACCTATCCAACTATGTCTTTCATTCTGATTGGCGATAATGGCCAGCACGATCCGGAAATCTATAACCGAATAACATCAGAATTCCCCAATCGGGTAAAAGCCATTTATATCCGGACAATTAAGAAAAAAAGAATCAACGAACGGTTAAACGGAGTTATTGAAGGATTGAGGAAATTAAATGTTCCTATGATTTTGGCTGAAGATACAGTAGATGCAGCCAGGCACGCGGCTCAATGTCGTTATATTTCATCAGCTGATATCGATCAAATTATTCTTGATAGCAAAGAGGACTTGGCAAAGGCAGGGGCACCTTTAATGAAGAAAGGATCATCCTAGACCGGATCATCCTTCCCCATATCTTTTTACGTTTACAAGCTAATCATCGTCATCATCATCACCATCCGAACTATCTTCAATGTTCTCGGCAATGTAATCCAACTCGGCATATTTGTCCTCAAAGTCGATGCGCGACTCATCTTTTAGCGAACCGTCATCATCATAGTCATCATCATCGCTAATGATATCTTCGGCCTGCTGAACCGTCATTCGTACCAGATAGTATTTTTCGTCCGTTTCAAATGGGAGCGCACTAACAAGCATCCCATCCTTATTGGTGAAGGTGATTAAGTGCTGGCTGAACCCCTCAGGATGCACCAACTTTATTTGCTCTTGGATCCGATTCTCTAACTTCTCAAAATCTTTGATAACTCTTGGTTTGCTGTCAGCCATGGTTTTATCCTCCTTATCTTTTGTTCCTTAAACAGGCGATTACTATCCGATTTTTTTACATCTAATACTGCCGAAAAATACAAAATTGAATGAATAAAAAAATAGGTTGGATAGCATTCCTGAGACTTTTTTTAGACTTCAAGTGAGAAAATTGAAAGGATTTATGCGTTGGTGGACTGTAATCGGTTGTTATTTAGACTGTACCGGGCTTTTGATTTGAGAAGCTTTTAATCGAGGCATGTTCTCCAAATCATAAAAAACATTGATCACTCCAATTTCTTCAAAAGTAAAAAGCATTTCTTCTGTTATTCGGACTGCTTTGATTTTTGCTTCGGCAAGCAATTTTTCGCGTTGTGTTCCTTGTAAAAGAGGCTGGTCTGGAGTTAACCAATTGTGTCCATCAAAAAACACCAGATTGCCAATAAAGCAGTCGGTAACTAGCCCTTTTTTGATTATGATGATTTCGTCGGCATCTTTCCGCTGATCAAATAGCAGCTGTAATCTTGTACGGTCAGCATATTTATATGGATAGTTGATCAAGTCATCCAGAACAGCTTGCATGGAGTTGATTTTTCTGTTTTGGTGCGGAATAAATTCGATCTGATTAATCTGTTCCCCATATAACACACGGCATCGGAAAATGCCTGTTTGGTTTGCTTCCGGAATCTTAATAATTTCAGCTAAATCTTGTTCTGGCAGATTGAATAACTCCCGGCGGGCTTTGTTAAAGCGCCGGTTATGGAACGGCAGATTGGCGAATCGACCGTTTTCAAGTTTTATGGTTTCAAGCAAAAGGCACATATACTTTTTTGACTAGTTCTTCGTATTCCTGCTCGCAGTTACTCTGAAAAGTAATTCCGCCGCCACTCTTAAATGTTAGCTTATTATTTTCTTGTTCAAGATAACGAATTAAGACACAGCTGTCGAGGTTTGAGCCATCAAAAACACCAAATATACCGGTATAATAGCCACGATCGTATTTTTCAGCATCCTTAATGATTTCAACTGTTTTCTTCTTTGGCGCTCCACTCACTGATCCGGCGGGCAGCAAATTACCGATGATGCTTCCGATATTTTCACAATAGTTATCAGGTAGTTCCCCTGTAATTTGAGAACTCATTTGCAGCAGCTCGTTGCGATTGGACTTAATGTGATCCAGATAACGATATTTCTTCACCTGAACATGGTCGGCAACCATGCTTAAATCATTCCGGATCAAGTCAACAATTGTATTGTGTTCAGCCAATTCCTTCGTATTGTTTTTAAGGATGAAAGCCGCATTCTCTAGTGTTGCATCGATGGTTCCTTTCATTGGGAAGGATGATATTTTACCATCTTCGATGCGGATAAAGATTTCAGGAGAAAAGCATACAAACTGATCTTTCAGCATCACTTTGTATGGCGAATGACTGATGCTGAAAATTTCATCCAAGGTATGGTTGGTTTCAATATCGCTTGGCATGGTCAGGTTGAGCAAGTAGCTATCGCCATTGTGTAAGTGCTTTTGAACAAGCTCGAACGCTTTTTGGTAGCGCCCATAATAAACAGGATGCACCTTCCATTTTAAATCTTTCGCTTTCTGTTTCTTTGTTGTGAAATTCGCATGTTTGGGAGTTTGCCACAGGATATTCGTTCTGCTTTCTTCCCAATTCCAAATCAATGGTTTTTGAAAATCAAAATCAATGAGGAAAACAAAGGGTGTTTTTGATTTTCCCAATTCATTCATTTTGAAAATAGTATGTTTTTTAGCTTCCTGCATGAAGGATGCAAAGATAGAAAAATGATGTGCATTCCAAGCTGGGTGGCTTTTGCTTCAGCGTGAAAAAACTACGATTTTGCATGCTCATGTTGTGCTGCTTTTGTAGATTTGTGGTTCAATTTTATTGTTATGGGAATCGTTGATAATTTTAAGCATATCAATGCTGGTCTGAAAGAAGGAGTGAAACTGGTTGCTGTTTCAAAAACAAAGCCCAATGAAGATATTCTTGAGGCCTATGAAGCTGGTTGCCGGATTTTTGGGGAGAATAAAGTTCAGGAGTTAACAAGCAAGTATGAAGAACTTCCGAAGGATATTGAATGGCATTTTATCGGTCACCTTCAATCGAATAAAGTCAAGTACATCGCTCCGTTTATCGGTTTGATTCACGGTGTCGATAGTTTAAAATTGTTGAAAGTGCTCAACAAGGAAGGACGTAAAAACGATCGCGTAATTTCGTGCCTCTTGCAGTTTCACATTGCTGAAGAACAAAGCAAGTTTGGATTAGACTATCAGGAAGCTGCGGATATTTTAACTAATCCGGCTTTTGCAGATTTGCAATTTGTTGAAATTCGAGGAGTGATGGGCATGGCAACCTACACCGATGATTTGAACCAGGTGCGGAAAGAATTTCAAACCTTAAAGGGCATTTTCGACAGATTGAAAGAAGCGTATTTTCAAAATCAAAGCTCGTTTGCCGAGATATCAATGGGAATGTCGGGCGACTATCAATTGGCTATAAAAGAGGGTAGTACAATGGTTCGCGTTGGCAGCAAAATTTTTGGTGAACGTCTATACCATTAAATAACATATCTTTGGCACTATTTTTTTAATATATTCGGAACAAAAAAACGACAGAATGGCAAATTTGGAAACCACATACATGGGGTTGAAGTTGAAAAACCCCGTAATCGTAGCCAGTTCAGGCTTAACAAACTCAGTTGAAAAGATTAAAGAATTGGAGAAGGCAGGTGCCGGAGCCGTCATTGTAAAATCGCTTTTCGAAGAGCAAATTAGTGGCGAAGTAAGCCATCTAATCAAAAAAGACCCGCAAAACTCCTATCCCGAAGCTGAAGATTATATTCGCAATTATACCCGCGATAATTCTGTATCTGCGCACTTAAATTTGGTAAAGGATGCAAAAAAGGAGGTCAGTATCCCGATCATTGCCAGTATCAATTGCGTGTCGGCAAAAGAGTGGACGAGTTTTGCAAAGGACTTTGAGCAGGCCGGCGCCGATGCGTTGGAACTGAACTTATTTGTGGTTCCTACTAGTCGCTTGCAGAATGGATCTGAAGTAGAGCAGCTATACATTGATGTGTTGAGCAAGGTAAAAAAGGAAGTCAGCATTCCGGTTTCAGTGAAAATTGGTTTCTACTTTTCGAATTTGGTTTCTATGACCGAAAAGCTGATGGCCAACGGAGCTTCGGCTGTAACCATGTTTAATCGCTTTTACGAACCTGATATCAACCTCGAGAAGCTTGAGCTTTCTTCATCAGAAGTATTTAGTTCACCGGCAGATATTCGTCGCTCATTGCGTTGGGTCGGATTAGTTAGTGCAGCATTGCCGAAGCTGGAGATTGCAGCTTCAACAGGAATTCACGATGGTGCTGCTGTTGCCAAACAATTGCTGGCTGGTGCTCAGGTAACCCAAATTTGTTCAGTTGTTTATATCGAAGGAGCACAGGTTATTAATGGAATTCTAACCGATTTGGAATCCTTTATGGATAAGTGGAATTTTGAAACCATCGATGCTTTTAGAGGTCGATTATCTTATGCAAAAATTGAGGATCCACTGATGTACGAACGGTCACAATTCATGAAATATTTTTCGAGCAGGAGTTAGCCGGATATCTGCTCATGAAAACGACGATACTAACCTTTACCTTTCTTCTCTTTCTATCAGTTGCCTGTGCGCAGACCGACGTGTTACAAATCCAATCCGTAAATTCTGATGCGATTGATTATTGTACGGGAGTTGTCAAGCTAGGTAATCATGTTAGTATTCAAGGGCCTGTCATCGAAGGAGGTCTGAAAATCTCAATTTCAAATTATCAGGCGGAAGAGGATCTGTTAAGCTTGCAGGAAACACCGAAAATTAAAGCGAGTTGGGATGGTGCAACAGGCACCTTGATTCTTTCGGGAAATGCAGCAGCGTCAGAATACCAGGATGCGGTTCAAAATATTGAATACACCAATCTGCTTGCTTCGCCTACGAATGGAACTCGCAGGATTTCGATTACCTTAAAAGATGTTGATTATTTGCCTGAAACAGAGCATTTTTACAAATACATTAGACACCGGGGAATTAGTTGGACTGAAGCAAAAAAAGAAGCCGAAGAGATGAATTACTACGGACTTCATGGTTATCTGGTTACGATTCTTTCCAGAATTGAAAATGATTTTGTTTGGACAAAAGTAAAAGGGGTAGGCTGGATTGGAGCAAGCGACGAGGAGGTTGAAGGTGATTGGAAATGGATGACCGGACCGGATGCCGGAACCTTGTTTTGGCGCGGAACTTATAACGGTGGATCTCGAGTCGATGGCAGATTTTCTTTTTGGAGCAATGGTGAGCCTAATAATTCATACGCCAATCTCAATGGAGGGCTTGGAGAGGATTATGCGCATATCAATCAGAATCCCAGTCAGCCAAGTAAATCGTGGAACGATCTGAGAAATGAAGGGGACGGCTCTTCGTCTGAGTATTATTATCCTCAAGGTTATATCGTTGAATTTGGAGGTATGCAAAATGATCCAGAGGTGAGTTTATCGGCCGTATTGGATATCAATGTTTGGAATATTGATTTTGATGATAAACAAGACATTACAATTTGCCAGAATCAGGAAATCCGGTTAAATCATGAGTTTGCCGGGGATTATGAATGGACTCCGACGACAGGATTGGATGATCCATACATGTCAAATCCGTTGGCTTCTCCAATGGACACAACAATTTATAAAGTGGTTTCGAGAAATGGGACTTGTGTTGATTCGGCTGTTTTCAAGGTGAATGTAAAACCCAGTCCTAAGCTGGATTTAGGAGGTGACCAAAATATCTGTGAAGGGAGTACAATTAAATTGGATGCCGGGAGTCATGATTTTTATGAGTGGAGCACCGGCGATGATCAGCAATCCATCAGGGTTACAGAAACAGGAAACTATAAAGTGCGAGTGGGAAATAACTTTGGTTGTTTTACCAGTGAAGAAGTCGCAATTACGTTTCATCCCTATCCGGTAATTGATTTGGCTGACACTGATACCTTGTTTTGTGATCAAAAGACGGGCGAAGTCAAAGTAGAAGTTGACCATGGCAATATAGAATGGCAACCGATCTCGTCTGGCTTAAGTTTTGGTTCGTTAAATTCAGCTCAGTCAGTAGCGGAGGTAGCAAACTATGGCACATATAAAACGAAAGTAAGCGTCGAAAGCGACTACGGCTGTACCACAAATGATTCTTTGAACCTAAGCTTTTACAATATTCCAACAAGTGAATTTAGTATTGATGATACCGAATGTTATGGCTACAACTTGAAGGTAATGTACGAAGGAGATGGCGCTCAAGAGTCAACGTATAACTGGTTCTTTCTCGACTCCGTTTATGCATCGGGAGTTGGAATAACCGATTTAACAGTTGCTTTAGGTTTTGAAAGTCAGGATAAACGAGATTTAGGTTTGCTGGTAAACGAAGGAGGTTGCTTGAGTGATACAACCTGGAGTCACATTAATGTGATTCCAAACTTGAATATTGTTGTTGGGGATGATGAAGGCTGTGAGCCTTTTTTAGTTGACTTTTCAGCGGAAACTACCGAACCCGTTTCTGAGTTTTACTGGGATTATGGAGATGGTGAAGTGGGTCGTGGACAAATTTCAACTTATAGGTATGCAGAAGATGGCACTTACGATGTTGGCTTGCGAATAGTTTCAAATGAAGGGTGTGAGAATTACGGTTTAATTGAGGAGTTGATTAAAGTCAGGCCGGTCCCGTCTGTTGAAACAAATCTTGATCCTGATTCTTGTTTTGGTCATAAAATTGAAGTTTGGTACATGGGATCTGCCAATCCACAAGACACCTATCATTGGGGTTTATCTAGCTTAGATTCGAATGAAATACCGGAAGATCCGGGAACAGGACAGGGGCCTTTTGAAGTAAGTTTAAAAAATAAGCCGGAATCCACTATTTCATTGCAAATTACAACCGAGTTTGGCTGCGAGAGTGAGGAGAAGGAGTTTTCATTTAAACGTAAACCCTGGATTCAGCTAGTGGTTGATCCGTTAGAAGGTTGCCCACCTTTGGATGTTTCTTTTCAGGCACTGCCTTTGGATTCGGTGGATGCACTGACCTATTCGTGGAACTTTGATCAGGGAAATGGATATCAACCAGCCGCTGATCAGCTGATGAATACGTTTAGTACGCCAGATCACGAGTTTAATATTTCAGCTATAGCAAAGTCATCGGTAACCAACTGTGTAGGTACGGCTTGGTTGGATACAGTAGTGCGGGTTTTCCCTAAGCCAACCGCTTCCTTTCGGGCAGATACAACTGAAGTTAGTATCGTGAGACCGAATTTTGAGTTTGAAAACCGCAGTGAAAATGCTCAGAATTATTATTGGGATTTTGGCGATAGCATCGGCTATTCGACCGATTTCGCGCCAACTTACAGTTTCGATGAAATGGGATGGTTTGACGTGGAGCTGATTGCCGAAAATGAATTTCTGTGCACGGATACTGCCTATCAGGAAGTGCTGGTTGCTTTCGACAGGATATTTCCTCCCAACGCATTTAGTCCCAATAGCAGCAATGCTTTAAATCAACAGTTTTTATTAGCTCCCGAAGGTATTTTAGAAGCCGGCTATCACTTGCAGATTTTTAATCGCTGGGGAGAACGTATTTTTGAAGTACAAAATGTTTTTGAAGGATGGGACGGGAAAACAAAAAACGGGCAGAATGCTCCGACCGGAGTTTACACCTGGGTGGTTGCGTATCAGGATTTTTTAAACAGAATTCATCAACAAAGTGGGACGGTAACCTTGGTGTATTAAAGAGAAGGAATGAGTAACGCTTTACGGCTATTGTGTGCTTCTCCGAAGAAAAAAGTGAGCGAAAACTCATGGGAACCGCTGGAGTAATTGGCAAGCTTTGATAACGTATAGTCGTAACTATAACCAATTTTAAATTGGTTTTTCATCACTCCAAGCATCAGAATCACGGCATCAGGATGAACGCCTATATTCTGACGATACCACACTCCCCCGGATAGGGATTTCTCTAAAATATACATGCCCAGATTGATTTGTGAGAACGCCCCTTGTTGTTGGAAAATAAGATTGGGCGACAGTGTAAATTCGCGAGATAAAAGCCCCCTGTGAAGTTTGTGCGTACGCGAACCAGCGTGAAATGTAAACTTCATGGGAAGTTTTCCTTTTTGGTCACCTTCAAGGATTGATTCATTTGGTTGAGTTAAATGAGATAGGCTAAATCCAAAGAAGAATGAATCGTATTGTCCCAATGTGCCAAATCCAAAATCAGGGTAGATGATGCTTGAATTTTCAGGTTGTTCCTGCCCTCCGGGGAAAGTATGTCCGGTCAGCTGATCAATCATATCAGGGAAAATGAGTCGACCATAATCCAGTTTTTTATAGGCCAGGCCAGCCTGCAGGCCGACATCAAAAAACAGACGTTCACTAACCTTAATATGGTGCGAATAGAAAAACGACCCGGATGAAGTTTGAACGAGTCCGTTGAGTTCGGTACTTTGATGAAACTGTACTCCTAAACCACCATTCAGTTTTTTGAAATATTGATCGTAGGACAGACTGTAATTAACAAAGGTATTTCCTTTTTGAGGCCATTGATTGCGATAGTTCATAATTACTCGTGGTAGTGCCGAAGTTCCCGCGAAACCCGGGTTTAAGTAGATTGGGTTGGCATAAAATTGAGAGTATTCAGCATCCTGTCCCCGGGCAAGGGAAAACAGGCTGAGCAATAGAATTAAAAATGAAGCCTTTTTCACGTGCGATTAGTCCTGGTTTATCGGTTGGCCTGTAAAAGTAATATTAAAGTTTGAAGATTGTAGAATAGAAATCGAAGGCTGTTTTAAAACACCTGTGTTTTGGTTTTTAAGCCTTTATAAGTTCCGGATGATACCGGGTATCGGAATCCCATATCGCTTAAGTTCCGGGAAAATAACCCGAAGGCTGATGCTGTGCATAAAGGCACCAAATTCTCCGCTGTCGTTAAGGATGGATGCCAGGTAATTCACTTTAAAGTATTCGAAATCGATACCCGTGTTAATCGAAAAACGGGTGTTCCCTGAGTCAAGGTTTGGTAAAAACCCAACGCCCAGTTCAAATTTCTTTCGCTGTACAGTTACTCCGGTAAATAACTGCTTGGTTTCGTTGCCAACATGAATCACCAAACGTGGCCGGATCATGTAGGCTTTAGATAGTAAATCACGATGCTTGTAGGTAAAAATCTTCTCGGCATGAATTATCAGATCGTAGGCTTCAACATCAAATTTATCCTCGTATGGATTTTTGAAAAAGGATCGCCTGTACTTTGCAGATAGTCCAACACTTCCATGATAGTCTGTTAGTAGAATACCTCCGCCAACAACAAATTCGGATGACCTGTAAAGAGAAGTTCCCGGAGCATAGGCTGTGTATTCTCGGGTGTCGATTAAATTATCAAGGTGAAATAAGCTGTACTCTTTTAAGGGTTGATGAAAGCCAATGGTTACTGATGGAATTAGAAAGGTCTCGTGCCCCTTGGGAAGGTATTTCGCAGCAGCGATTTCAAAAAATGGAACAAATATATTTTGAGTATAGTCCATTTGAGCTCCACCGATGAAGCCAAGTCCTAACGAACGCTTTTTATAAAAAAAGTCATGACTCAGGTATCTTAAGTATGATTTCGTATCTATTCTTCGGGTGCTAACCGGCGATATGATTAATCGATCTCCTTTTGTGGCTCCCACGTATGAGGGATTCAACAAAATCGGAATGTGATATTGCTGAATATCGGCAAATTCCTGTGAATGAACCGGCCTGCAGGTAAGCAAGAATAAAAGTAAAACAATTGAGAGCCTGAATATAATCACGTTTTGTTCGGTTTTTGTTGATGGATGTTTAGCAATACAACATATTTTAAAACGAACAGTTCTTTCAATCGTATCGGATTTCCCGTTAATTCTTTCTTAAGTTTCTCTTCTTTAAAATGTTTGCGGTTCAATCCCGCGTTCAAAAGCAGGCAGAAAGTCCAGTAAATCGTGCATCAGTTGTTTTTGTTGATCATCGGCTTCCAACATCGCTCTCTTTAGCTTTTCACTTTCCTTATCGGCAATTGCTTTTGAAATTTTACCCGACATATTCGTAATAACGGTGTACGCTTCAAAAGCAATCTCTAAATCATTTTCAATAACAAGATCAACAAACAAGGAAAGATGCTGGCTGTAATCCAGACCGTTTTCCCAACAGGCACTAACCAACTGTTGTCGTTCGTTGGCATACTTTTTATCTTTGATAGCGTCAATGATTAGGGGGATTGCATCACTTTGTTTTAACTCAGCCAACAACCGAAAAACGCGCGATTTGATCTCCGGATTGTCTGAAGCATGCAACAAGTCGATCAAGATAGGAACATAGCCTGCATGGCCCTTCTCCTTCAATTCCGAAATCGCTTCGATCGCGGTGTCCGTATTCTCCGAATTTAACCGATTTAAGGTTGTTTTGTCTATTTTATTTGGGTTTTCTGTGGTCATAACAATTGTATTTTGAGTGCAAATTTAGTATTTCTCAAAGAATAATGGGAACGGTTTGTTGCCCGGTTTATTGAATCGAATACTTACATTTGTGCTCAATTTTTTTTATGGATAGAACAAAAGAGTTGGGCGAGGGGCATATTCCTCGGTTAATGTTAAAATATTTTATTCCAGCATTTATCGGAGTTTTTGTAAATGCGCTTTATAATATTGTCGACCGTATTTTTATTGGCCAGGGAGTTAGTGCTGTCGCATTGAGTGCGGTTTCTGTCATCTTTCCGGTTATGCTGATTATGATTGCATTCGGAATGCTGATTGGTATTGGTGCCGGTGTGTTGGTCTCAATCAATATGGGACGACGCGATATGGACCGGGCAGAGCGGGTGTTGGGGAATAGCTTTCTGATGATGATTCTGGCTTCCGGCTTAATCTCATTGATCGGCTTTCTGATAAAAGCACCCATGCTGAAGATGTTTGGCGCTACAGCAGAAACAGTCGGGTTTGCAAACGACTATCTGAATATCATTTTAGTTGGAGTTATTTTTCAGGTCGTTGGGTTTTCATTGAACAACGTGATCCGAAGTGAGGGAAACGCCAAAATAGCCATGTATTCGATGATATTGAGTGCTGGCCTAAACATTATTTTAGACCCCATATTTATTTTTGTTTTTGACCTTGGAGTAAAAGGAGCTGCTTATGCTACGGTAATCTCAATGATGTCGCTATCCGTTTGGGTGCTGCTTCATTTTCACAGTAAGCGTTCGGTTGTTAAGTTGAGGGCGAAATATATCCGGTTGGATCCGGAGATTATGAAGGAGATTCTATTGATTGGCATGGCTCCGTTTTTTATGCAAACAGCCAACTCCGCGGTGCAAGCGCTTATTAACACAAGGCTTATTCAGTTTGGAGGCGACTTGGCTGTTGGGGCGATGGGAATTGTGAATTCAGTTGTTACGCTGATCATCATGTCCGTTGTAGCCATTAATATGGCCTCGCAACCAATTATCGGGTTTAATTTTGGAGCACAGTCCGGCGGTCGGGTAAAAGAGACCTTGCGAATTGCGATGATTTCAGCCACCGTCATTTCCGTCATTTCTTTTATTGCTGTTGAGTCGATGCCCGGTTTTATTGTTCGTTTCTTTAATGACTCGGATCCACAGCTTTTGAGCTTGGGAAGGCAGGGGCTGAGACTCGGACTTTTGGCTTTGCCGGTTGTTGGATTTCAGGTTGTAGTCGGGAATTTCTTCCAATCGGTTGGGAAAGCTAAAATAGCCACTCTGTTAACTTTACTTCGTCAGGTGATTGTGCTTATTCCACTCCTTTTTATCCTTCCAACGTATTTCGGGTTAACAGGGATATGGATTTCAATGCCAATTGCTGATACTTGCTCCGCTTTAATTGTGACTTTTTTTATTAGCCGTGAGTGGCGGAAAATTGATCAGACTGCTACAAGGTAAAACAGACTCCTGTTTCTAGTGGGCAAGGCACCGATTACAAATAGGTGTCAGCTGGGGGATTAGGTGCTATTAGTCGGATAAAAGTTGACTGCATCATAAAAGCCGTATGAATTTAGAGGTTCACTCTCCCCACGCTGTCGCACGATTGTACTGTGTGACAGAGAAACAAAACTACGCGAAAGGATTCGCGCGGGAGCAGGGGCTCTGGATTGTAGTTCAACCAGTCATCAAAGCTGGGCACTACGTGCCGCTTAAAGCCCTATTTATTTTGCTTAGTATTTTATCTCCAAGTCAAGTTGTCTTCCTGATTCAACTGCTTTTTTGTCCATGCCAGAGCCTACCGCCATACCAATAACCATTCCGATAGGTAATCCTATTCCAAGTAATCCCATATTCCCTATACTTGTTCCAAAAGCAACTCCAAGAGGAATTCCAAATGCAGCCATCCCAACTGCCAACCAAGTATTTCGATAGTGATTTTTCGTCACAAGTTTAAGCTCCTTTTCAATCAATTTAAGAATACCTGATTGAGTCTTTCTTATTTGTTTTCTCAATTCTTTTTCTGGTTCCGAAAATGAGTTTATTTGGTCAATTCCAGTATTAATATACTTTACAATTTCTTCTGGAAGTTCCTTTTTTTTCAATTCCGTTAAAAGTTTGTCGAATTGAGCATAAGCACTAATAAGCTTTTTATTCTGGTCAATGCTTGGTTTTTTTTTCAGTTCTTCTATTTCCATCTGTCTATTTTATATTAAGCACAATACGTGTTACCAACTGGGTTTAGTTCTCTCCTTTCATATAACTACTTCATTTTCAATTTTAATACTGTCCCGATTTTGTTTTCCGGGTCGGCAAAAAAGCGATGGAAAACAGGCAAGCTCTTTTGCAATTTTTGGTCTCAGCGTTGGCTTGTGCGAATTGCAAATGTGCTTGGCTGTGTGCGCTGGCTATTTTAACTTGTTCATTTGTAATCTTTTTCTTTCTATTTCAATAACTTTATGTAATTTCTTTTGCAGCAATTCTTTTGAAGGTAACTCAACCAAATATTCAGCTACTCTAATTCCAGATTCTTCAAGTTGCAATAATTCAATTTGCTCTTTTGAACCTTCTGCACAAAGAATTAATCCAATTGGTGTGTTTTCTCCTTTTTCCGTTTCGTATTTTTCAAGGTAGCGAAGGTATAATTCCATTTGACCTTTGTATTGTGCTTTAAACCTGTCCAGTTTCAAATCAATCGCTACAAGTCGTTTTAATTTTCGGTGATAAAACAATAAATCGAGTTTAAAACTATCTCCGTCAATTAACATTCTTTTCTGACGTTCTACGAAAGTGAAGCCTTGTCCTAATTCTAAGATGAATTTTTCAAGCTCTCTTAAAATTGCATCTTCTAAAGATTTTTCGCTGTAGTTGTCTTCGAGTCCAAGAAAATTCAGAAAATATGGGTCACGAAAAACAAGGTCTGGGCTAAGTTTGTTTTCTTCACTTAGCTCTTTGAGTTCCTTTCTTATCAATTCTTCGGGCTTTTTCGAGATTGCGGTTCTTTCAAATAGCATCGAATCGATTTTCTCGTCTAATGTGCGAGTATTCCAGTTTTCAATTCTGGTCATCTGAATATAAAACTCGCGTTTCAATTCATCATTTAAATACATTACCGTACGAAAATGTGTCCAGCTTAATTGTCTACTCAATGCGTAGATAATTTCTTTGTTTGGAAAAGTCTCCGCAAAGCGTAGACAATGTCGAAGATGTTGTGTACTCCAACCTTTTCCATATTCTTGTGTCAATTCCTGCGAAAGCGTTTTTACAACTTCTTTTCCATATTCAGCTCGTTTGTTTTCAAGAATTTCATTATTTATGCGTTTCCCGATATTCCAGTAAAGTACCGTAGTTGCGGCGTTAACGGCGATTGCAACAGTTTGCCTTGCTTCTTCAATCAGTTGTTTGATTTCGGGAAACAGATTATTGACATTTTGTGGTTTCTTGCTCATCATTCAAAAATAGTAATATCATTATTTTTAGTTCATTTAAGGGAAGAAATTCTATTTGCAATAAATATTTTAAGTCTGGTTTTACTTAAATACATTAATCATTTTTTTATCGACATCCCATTAACTTTTAAACGATTTTAAAATGGTAAATCATCAAATTTATTATCCGATAAATCAGGTTCATTATTATTTGATTTGTCGCACAAGTCATCTGAATCTTTATCACTACTTATTAACCAATATTCTCCATTTCGAAGGTGGTCAATGTCAGTGGCATTTTTTTCATAAAATTCATCTTCTGGTATTCCATCTATCACATATATCTTTCGGAATTTCATCTTACCACCGACAAAATAGGACTCCCTTATGTAATTTCGTCCTTTGTGGTCTTTGTGAATTTTTATTTTCTTTTTTTTCTTCAATTATCCTTAATTTTATTCGGCACGGAGCCAATATGTTTATTCAGAATTTCTTTTTTACGTCAAATCGTCGAAGACGAATTGGCGGTGTTGCAACAGCGAGCCACAGCCCAAAAACCGCTGAAACCCGCATTACATTTACATTTATTATAGCCATGTGCTTTGTTTTTGAGTCTAATAGGTAATGAATTTTTTATAATTTTTGAAGTGGTTTTGGATTAATAGTTCTAAGTCGCATTTTCTTATTGGTTTAGAAATGTAGTCATTACAACCTGCTGCAATTGATTTTTCTCTGTCACCTGAAAGAGCAAAAGCAGTTTGTGCAATAATGATTATTTTTTGATTAAACTCTCTTATTTGTCTTGTAGCTTCGTAGCCGTTAATAAATGGCATTTGAATGTCCATTAGTACCAAATCAAAGTCGGGATTATTCTTGCATGCCTCAATGGCTTCTTTTCCTGTTTTTACAGTTATAATTTCGTTAGCGAAGTCTTTAACTGAAATTGCAAGTAGTTGGTTTGATGTTTCATCATCATCAGCTATTACAATTTTAAGATTTTTAATCAGATTTTGCTCTACCTTATTGGAATCAGAACTTGGAATTTCTGTTATATTTCCATTACTATATGGTACTGTAAAATAGAAGGTTGAACCAACATTCACTTCGCTTTCCAACCATGTTTCACCTTTTAGCAATTCAACATAAGCCCTAGTGATGGCTAAACCGAGACCTGCTCCCTGATGAGCCATTTTATCTTCAATATCAGCTTGTATAAAACGTTCAAAGATGGCAGCCTGTCTATCTTTTGGTATTCCAATTCCCGTATCTTTTACAAAAAAAACAATCTCAGTTTTTGATTTATTCAAATTATATCCAAACTCAATAGTACCTTTTCCAGTGTATTTTATTGAATTTTTAATTAAATTAATAAGGATACAATTTAATTTTTCATGGTCTGTTGTAATTACAGCATGGTTATTTTGTAAACTCTTTGTGAGTTTTAAATCAATTTTCTTTAGTTCGGCTTCAGGTCTGAAAAAATTAAAACATTCTTCAAGCATTTCATTTATATCAACACTTGAATTGTATATGTTCATTATCCCGGATTCTATTTTAGAAATATCTATGATTTCGTTTATGATGTTAAGCATCCTTGCGCCACTTTTTTCAATAATTTGAATGTATTGTAGTTGATTTTCACTCTTTAAATTGGGCTCTTTTAATAATCCGGCAAAACCCAAAATTCCATTCATAGGTGTTCGGATTTCATGGCTCATATTTGCGAGGAAGGCAGATTTTAACCGGTCGGATTCAGTTGCCTTTTTATTGGCAATTGACAGTTGTTCGTTTTGAATTTCAATTTGCTTCGATTTTTCAAGAAGTTTTTGGTAAGTATCTATTTGCTTCAATTCACTTGCTTTAAGTTGCTGATTACTGGCATTTAACTGTTGGTTAGCTGCATGCAATTGTTGGTTTGCAGCTTTTAATTCAACTTCTGCAAGTTTGCGGATTGATATTTCATTTTTTAGTTCAGATGAACGTTCATCCACCAATTTTTCCAGTTGCTCGTGGTATATCAATAATTCATTCTCCATTTGCTTACTTTCTGTAATATCACGCTCGGTGCTAACTGCTCCAATCAATTGCCCATTTTCATCCTCTAATCTTGTAACAACAATCCATACATCTAAAACTTTTCCCTCTTTTGAAATGCGTTTTGTTTCTATTGATTCTATTTGCTCATTATTTCTTAATCTATCTATAATATCAACTGCAATAAATTCAAATTCTTCATGCACTAAATCAAGCCATTTCATTTTTAATGCTTCTTCTTCACTGTAACCATACATTTTTGTAGCTCCTGCATTCCATGAGGTAATATTTCCGTCCAAATCCCGAATTATGATGGCATCGTTTGAAACGGCGATTACAGTTGCTAATCGTAAAAGTTCGCGTGTTTGAATTAATAATTTCTGGTTAGCGGCTTTAAGTTGCACTTCACTTGCTTGCAGCTGCTGATTGCTTGCTTCAAGTTGCTGATTAGTGGTTTTGAGGTGCTGTTCATTTGCCAGAAGTTGCTGATTTATTGCATCAAGTTGCTGGTTAGCAGCTTTAAGTTGAAGTTCATTTGCTTGCAATTGCTGATTACTTGCGTCAAGTTTCAGGTTTGCTGCCTTTATTTTATCCTCATTGTTCTCATATTGAATGAAAACATCTTCGAGGTAAGCTAACACTTTTTTGCTTTTTGCTTTCATTTTTTTTCTTATAAAATGTCATATAAAACAACTTAACAGTTTATTATTTTCGCTACCAATTGAATGATAAACGTTACCGGTTTTAGTATCAAATAAAACGCTTCTTCTTTCGGTTCCTCCAACTGATTTCGCTTTTATTTTAATGTTTTTCTCATTTAAAATTTTTAAAACCGAATTTATATTTGCCTGACAAATCTTATCATCTTTTCGTTTAAGTACGTTGGAGCCACCCACCACACACACTTCAATATTTTCTATGTCTGCGCCAAGACTAATCATTCTTTCTATCATTTCTTCAATTGCATTTTGCGCGTATCTTGTTTTCGGTGTCTTACTTTTTTCAGGTGAAACGCCTGGTAACATTACATGTGCCATTGCACCTACCAATAATTTTTTGTCATAACTTGCAATAACAACACATGAGCCGATTGCTGAAGATTTAAAAATTATTTTTTCTTTTGAAGCTTTTACTTCACCTGAAAGTACATGAATAATCTCCTTCATTTTAACTTCATTTGTCAATTTTTATGTTTTATAATAATTTGTAAATTTACATTAATAAGTAACTGATTGTCAATAGCACCTGTCTTTTTTTTTAGCATTGGCTATAACGTGCCGCAATATAGTGTCGGCGGGGACTTTGGAACGCGTTTTTGTCCACCGTTGAAAATGCCGGAACGGAGACTGGTCGCCGGATGCCGAACGAATCACCCCGCTGCACTATATTGCTTGTTGAACTAAATCCGCCATTCGGCGGACAGCTGAAACCAAAGTTATTGAATGTTTGTAAATTGATGTCATGTTTAACAAATAAATATTGATCATCATGAA